>JAKAHX010000148.1:3342-5394 GCA_021814735.1 Chloroflexota bacterium
GGCGACGTGGTTCGCCTCTACCGGGCCCGCCTGGACCGGGCCTGCCCTGCCGACAGCATCTCCTGCGCCGAGTTCGGCCCACAGGCGGACCAGCTGGTCGACCTGCCACGGACCACCGGGGTCAGTGGCCTGGCCTTCGATCCCGCGGGCCGCCGCGCCGCCATCGCGACCACCTCCGGCATCGGGGCGGTGACGACGTACTACGTGGTCGACCTCGGCTCGAGCGGCCCCCTGGTGAGCCCCGGCGGCACCACGGCGCCCGCGGGCAGCCCAGCGCTCCTCCCCAGCCCGTCGGCGGTCTCGAGCCCGGCCACGGCGCGCGCATCGGCACGGACCTCGTCGCGCTCGCCGGATGCGCACGCGACCCGCGGCGCACAGACAGCGGAGGCGACTCCGACGCCGAAGTCGGAGGCAACCCCGACGCCGCGCCCGACTGCGATCGACCGCGCGGCCAGGGTCACGGCCCGTCCGACCTCCGCTCTTCGCCCGGCCGCGTCGGCCACCCCCACGAGCATCCTCGCACCGCTCCCCTCGGGTGGCCAGGCGGCGCTGACCGAGGACTCCTCCGCTCTGGCGGCAGGGTCCGCCTCGGGCGCGCCGACCATCGGCGCGACGTCAGCCGCGGGCTCCACGGCCCCCGCGTCGGGCACGGCCGGGCTGGAGCTGCTTCCCCCCGTGCCGGCACAGCCCATCCTGGAGAACGTGATCCCGACGGGGGCATCCCCGGCGTGGTCGCCCGACGGGAGCACGCTGGCCTTCAGCGCGATGCCGGCGGATGGATCGTCCGGGTCGGACATCTACGTGTGGCACCCAGGCGACGCGCAGGCAGTCGCAGTCACCACCGACCACGCCTCGTCGTTCGCGTCGTGGGCAGGGAGCCGGATCGTCGGAAGCACCTACTCGGCGGACCCCGCGGATCCGTCGGCGCTGACGCCGCAGTCCTTCCTGCTCGATCCACAGACGGGCGACCGGATCGCCATCGCGCGCGCGTCGCTCTGGCTGCCGTCGGTCGATCCCACCGGCCGCTACGTGGTCGGCTGGTCGGGGACCCTGCGCTTGTCGGGTCTCACCCCGCTGCCCGACCAGGGACAGCTGGTTTTCGCCGACTGGAGCACGCTGGATCCGCTTGCCGTCACCACCGCGACTGACGCCGGGGCCCAGCCCGCTGCGCCGCCTACGGCCGACCCGGGATCGCAGGCGTCGGCCCCGACCCAGCCGCCCGGCGGTGATGCGCGGACGGGCGCGCCCACGATGCCATCGGTTGCCGGCCTGGCCACGGCGGTGCCGTCGCCAGGTGGCTCGGCGGCGGCCGCTGCGTCCGGACTCCCGACACCGCCGATCCTGCAGCCGCTCGACGCCTCTCCCTCCCCGGGCGCGAGCACCGTCGGGGACTGGGTGGTGGCGTGGTCGCCCGATGGGTCCGCCGTGGCGGTCTGGGAGGGACCGGCGTCGGGCGGCCAGACGGGCACGCTCGCCCTGCACTCGGTCGATCAGACGCTCGACCAGGTCGACGCCGGCGGCATGCTGTTCGGCCCTGTGCCGGCCAGCCGGCAATTCTCGATCGGGTTGGACCGGCTCGTCTGGACCACCCCCGCGGACGCGCGCGGCTTCATCCAGCTGCGCGTCCTGGTGTGGGGTTCGTTCGGCCGGGGCGAGCTGCGCAGCCTGCAGCTCAACCAGCAGCAGATCGTCCCGGCCTTCTGAGCGGGCGGCTCCGGCCGGCGGCGCAGGCCGGCGGCTCCCGCCACCTCGCCTGCCCTACGGCTCCGGGCGACGCCGCGTCTTCCGCGGCCGGCGCACGTGCCCCGACTCCTGTCGCTCGCCCCTGGCCTACGGCTCCGGGCGGCGCACCTCGGGCTCGGCGGCCCGGCGCTCCGCGGCCTCGAGCATGGGGATCTGGACGCCACGCTCCCGGGCCACCGCGATGGCCCGGGCGTAGCCCGCGTCCACGTGGCGCGCCACCCCGCTGCCGGGGTCGGTGGTGAGGACGCGC
This sequence comes from Chloroflexota bacterium, assembly GCA_021814735.1. Lineage (GTDB taxonomy): Bacteria > Chloroflexota > Limnocylindria > Limnocylindrales > CSP1-4 > JAJYNJ01. Next base: position 5,336 of record JAKAHX010000148.1, read on the forward strand.
TCCAGGCGGCGCGCGGCCTCCGGGGTGCCGTCGGCCACCACCACCATCCCGGCGTGGAT
>JAKAHX010000149.1 GCA_021814735.1 Chloroflexota bacterium
GCGCGCGATGGTACCGAACATGCTGCTCCTCGCGGTCGTGCGGCCTGCCTGTCCCGGGCCGCTGCCTGTCGGAACGATGCTGCGGCAGATCCGTTGCGGGCGGGGTCCGGGCCTTTCGTACGGCGAGACCCGTCGATGGTACCGGCCGACGACACCGCGGTCCGGTGCCCTATCCTTTGCGCGTGGCGCTCTACCGTCTCGAGCACGTTCCCGAACTGCACGCGCCCGCGCTGGTCGTGGCGTTCGACGGCTGGGTCGATGCGGGCACCGCCGCCACCGCCGCAGCCCAGCGGCTCGCCGCGGACGGCCCCGTGGTCGCGACGTTCGACGCGGACGCGCTCTTCGACTACCGGGCGCGCCGTCCCACGCTCGAGATCGAGGACGGCCGGCCGAGCCGGCTGACCTGGCCCGAGCTGGCGCTCCGGCAGGCCCGCGCCGGCGAACGGGACGTCCTGGTGCTGGCCGGTCCCGAGCCAGACTACCGCTGGCACGCGTTCTGCGAGGCGGTAGTCGAGCTGGCGCGCCGGCTCGACGTGTCCGAGGTGATCAGCCTGGGCTCCATCCCCGGCGCGGTCCCCCACACGCGGCCGGTCCAGGTGATGGGCACCGCGTCACGCCCGGAACTGCTGCGCGGCGGCGTGGAACCGGGGCCCGAGGGCACACTGCGCGTGCCGGCAGCCGCGCTGTCCGTGCTGGACCTGGCGCTGAGCGCGGCCGGTTTTCCCGCGGTCGGGTACTTCGCGCAGGTACCCCACTACGTGACCGGACCCGCGCCTGCCGCCACGATCGAGCTGCTGCGGGTGCTGGGCAACCACCTGGGGACCGAGATCCCGGTGGGGAACCTGCCCGAGGAGGCGCGCCAGATCCGGGCCCGCCTGGACCTTGCGACGGCGGCCGACGAGACGATGCGTGCGCATGTCGCCCGGCTCGAGGAACGCGCGGACGAGGAGCGGGCACCCACGGGCGACGACCTCATCGCCGACATCGAGCGGTTCCTCCGGGAACGCGGATCTGGAGGCAGCCAGCGGCCGTGACGGGGCCGCCCTCGCGCTGCCCGGCGCTCGCCGGCCGGCCGGCGAGCGCGGCGGTGCAACGCCCGGTCCGCGCGGAGGCGCTACTCTTGCAGACCTGTGCCCTCGCCGGCTTCAACGCACGACAGGAATCCTGAACGACCATGACCTTCCGCACGCCTCGTGCCACCCCCGCCCGCAAGCGCCGCCCGTCCGCGTCGGACGAACAGCGCCAGCAGGTGATCGTGACCTTCGGCTTCATTGCCGTCATCGTGGTCGCCGTCGTCATCCTGGTGGGCGGCGTGGCCGCCATCTACTACAACGACCACCTGGCCGCCATCGCCACCGTGAACGGCGTCTCGATCAGCAAGGACGAATGGACTCAGCGCCAGGCGGTGGACCAGTACCGCATCAACGCCACGCTGGCCAACCTCCAGGCCGCGGTCACGTCCGGTGCCGTGGACCAGACCACCGCCGCCCAGGAGCAGCAGGCGCTCCAGCAGCAGGAGGCGGCCCTCCCCCAGAACGCGGCGAACGAGCTGATCGATGGCGTGCTGCAGACGCAGCTGGCCCAGAAGATGGGGATCACCGTCACCGACGCCGAGGTCGACAACGAGCTGAAGCAGGAGGCCACCACCCCCGAACAGCGCAAGGTGCTGGCCATCTTCGTGCAGCCCGGTGCCAAGCCGGCGGCCCTCGCGTCGCCATCGCCGTCGCCGAGCGCGTCCGCCGGCGCCTCGGCGAGCCCGGGGTCGTCCGCGGCGCCGTCCGCGTCGGCCTCCGCGGGGCCCGCCACGTCGGCCGCACCCTCGGCCGCTGCGTCGAGCGCCCCGTCGGCATCCGCCGGCGCCTCGGCTCAGCCGAGCGCATCGCCCTCCCCCGCACCGTCCGGGCCCACGGCCGCGGAGAAGGCGCAGGCCAAGGCGAACGCGGACGCGGCACTGGCCGCCCTCAAGGCCGGCACCCCGTTCGCCACCGTGGCGAAGGAATACAGCACCGACCCGAGCGCGACCAACGGCGGTGACTACGGGTACATCACGGCCTCCGATACCGTGGACCAGGCCTGGGTGAACGCCCTGTTCAAGCTGCCGCTCAACGGGATGACCGGCGTCATCCTGGGCTCCGACGGCACCTACCGGATCGGCAAGGTCACCGACATCGTCCCGGCCAAGACCGACCCGAACTACCAGAAGACGATCGAGCAGGCCGGGGTGAGCATCTCCGCCTACCGGCTCGCGGTCCGCTACGACCTCCTCTTCAACAAGCTGCAGGCGGCCATCACCAAGCAGGCGACCACCGGCGACCCCGTGCAGGTGCACGCGTGGGAGATCGAGATCTCCACGGTCGACTCCCAGGGCAACCCGATCACGGGTCCCGAGGTGAAGGCATCGCACATCCTGTTCAGCCCGAAGGGCGACCCCAACAACGCGTCGTCCATCCCGGCCAGCGACCCGTCGTGGGCGGCGGCCGAGAAGAAGGCACAGGCCGCGGCCGACGCGCTGCGGGCGATCACCGACCCGGCGAAGCGCGCGGCGGCGTTCGCGCAGATGGCCAAGACCGAGAGCAACGACACCACGTCCGGCGCCAACGGCGGTGACCTGGGGTGGTTCACGCAGGGGGCGATGGTTCCCCAGTTCTCGGCCCCGCTGTTCACCGGGACCCATACGCCGGACGAGATCATCGGTCCGGTCAAGACGCAGTACGGCTACCACGTGATCCTCTACGTGGCGAGCCGCCCCGGGCCGTCCCAGCGGCTGGCCCAGATCCAGAAGGAGCTGGCCGCCCCGGGCGCCAGCTTCTCCGCGATCGCGAAGGCCAACTCGGACGCGACCGACGCCATCGCCGGCGGGGACATGGGATGGGTGGCACCGCTGCAGCTCGACCCGTCGATCGAGAACATCCTGTTCAGCCTGAAGGTCGGCCAGGTGAGCGCGCCCCACGACACGGCCGACGGGATCTTCCTGTACCAGGTCAGCCAGAAGGAGAAGCGGGCGATCGACTCGTCCCAGCTGACCACGCTGCAGGGCGCCGCCTTCACCAACTGGTACAGCCAGCAGAAGGCCAAGGCGAACATCTGGCAGTCGCCCGAGATCGCCGCCGCGACACCGCCCGCCAGCTGACGGCGCTGCCCGCCCGAGCAGCGTGACCCGCCCATCCAGGCGAGCCACGCCCGGGCGGGCGAGGCACCCGGAGCCCAGGTGCCGGACGGCCGAAACCGCCCGCCGCCGAACGGCGTACTCCCCGGCAGGAACTGCGCAGCAGGAGCGATGCCATGGCCCCGTCCTGGCCGGCACATCGGTACCATCGGCTGATCCCCGCGTTGGCGCTGGTCGTGGCCGCGTGCTCCGGGTCCGCGCCCACGCCGGCGCCCACGGCGGGCGCATCGCAGTCCGCGGTGGCACCCTCGGCGGCCGCCTCGGTCGCACCCGGCTCCGGCACGGGACTCGCCTCGGCGTCTGGCATCCCCGCCAGCGCCGCTCCCGCGAGCGCCGTACCCTCGGGCTCGGCCGCGACGACCCCGGTCCTGCCCACCGCGACACCGACCCCGGTCCCGGCCACGCGCCCGCCGGCCACCCCCGCTCCGGCGACACGCCCACCCGCCACCCGGCCACCGGCCACCCCGACGCCGGCGCCGAAGACGGCGAGCGTGACCATCGTGGACTTCGGCTTCCAGCCGGCAACACTCACGGTGACCGTCGGCACACGGGTGACGTGGACGAACACCGGCCAGGTCGACCACACGGTGACGGCCAACGACGGCGCCTTCAGCAGCGGGTCCATCGCGCCGGGAGCCTCGTTCTCGTACACGTTCAGGTCCGCCGGCTCGTACCTGTACCACTGCGCCGTCCACCCCTTCATGACCGCGACCATCATCGTGAAGGGGTGAGCACCCTCCGCGGTGCGGCCGCCGGACGGGGGCGATCGGCCTGGCGTGCTCGATCGCCCCTGGCGGCCGGCGAGCGCGCCGAGCGGCCCGTCGGGCGAACGGGCAGCAACGCCGCGATCCTGCGCCGCGGCGAACCCGGCCGGCGCCATGCGAGGCGTCCCGCGGAGGCGCCCACGTTCCCGGCCACGGACGGCTAGGCACACCGGCCGTTCGGCCCTGCGGGTTTCCTCTCTGATGACCCGGGCCCCCGGGCCGTCGGGGTGAGAAGCTACGGGTGATGGCTGGGGCTCGCGCCTCTCGCGATCCGCACTGGCCGTCGTCGACGGCGCCCATGGTCGACTGGTGCAGGGCGCCGGCGGGGGGCCGGGCATGATTGGCTCGCCCGGTACGCTCGATCCTCCGGTCCTGTCCCGCATGCGGCACGAGATCGTGGATCCCGCCGAGGACTGGGAGACCCCGGTGCCGTCCTCCGTGGCGGGGCGACTGGATCCCGAGGGACGAGGACCGCGCCTCGTGCAGGCAACCTCCGAGGCCGACCTGCCGCCAGGCGTGCTGCGGCTCCTGCGGTACGCCTGCGGGCCGCTGCCCCTGGAGCGGACGTTCCTGCTCGCGGCCTCCGCCCGCCCGGTCGACCGATCGTGTCGGCGCTTCGTGTCGACCCCCGTCCAGGTGCTCGGGTTCGGCGAGCGGGCGACCGGCCTCTGGGTGGATCGCGGTCGCCGCGACCCGGCGGCGATCGTCCCGGTGGCACGGATCGGGGCCATCGAGGACCTGGCGGTGCTGCGCTGCCGGCGCCTCTCGGTGCGGGCCGCGGACGTGCGGCTGTCGGTGCGCTACTCCAGCGAGACAGGCAGCCTGCTGCTGGGGGCGCTGCGCTGGCTCCGGCGCCGGGCGGCCGGCGATGCCCAGGGCCCGGTACCCCCGGTCGGGCAATGCGCCGTCGGGGCGGACCGCATCCCCGGTCCCTGGCAGCAGCTCATCGAGACACTGGCCCGCGACGCCCCGCCCGGGGGGATCGCGACGCTCTTCGGGCGCGCGCCCGACGTGGTCGGGGACGGGGTCGCGCGCGGCGCCCTGGTGGGGCTCACCTCGACCGAACTGCTGGTCCTCGTCGGTCCCGACGCCACCGAAGCGGCGGAGGTCGCCGGTCCCGATGTCCTGGCCATGGTGGACCGCCTCGCCGTGCCGAGGCACGCGCTGCAGACGGTCACGGCCGCCGGGGAACGACTCGTGATCCGCGCGGCCGGCGTGGAGCGCCAGGTCGCGATCGGCGCGACGCTCGCCCGGGCTGCCGCGGAGCTGCTGGAGACGGCCGGACCCGCGCGTCGGCCGCTGTCGGTCGCGCGCTGAGCCGCCGTCCGCGGCACGCCGGTGGGACCTTCGTCGTCCCGCCGCCCGGCCGATCGTGGGATGGCCGCCGCCGACCCCGGGGTGGGACGCTAGCGACGGTGCCGGCGAAGGCACTGCCCTGGCGACCAGCGT
>JAKAHX010000150.1 GCA_021814735.1 Chloroflexota bacterium
TCGGTCCCCGCGACCGCGGTCAGCTGCTGGTGCAGGTCCGTCTCCAGCTGCCACACCGTGCCGTTCCACGCGTAGATCGATCCCTCCGGGCTCACCGCCCAGGCATGCCGAGCGTCGGCCGCGTAGACGGCCGACAGGGCGACCGGCACGCTGGCCTGCAGGCTCCACTCGGACCCGTTCCACGCGACCACCACGCCGCCGCCATCGGGCAGCGTGCCGACTGCCCAGGCATGTGACGCGTCCAGCGCATACACGGCGTCGAGGTGCGTGCCGCGCGCCGCGTAGGCCAGCGACCACCGGCTGCCGTTCCAGGCCAGGACGCCGCTCGCGGCGGTGGCCCAGGCATGCGTGGGATCGAGCGCGGCGAGGGCCGTGACCGTGCCGTCGTGGCTGGTCAGCGACCACGTGGAGCCGGAGAGGTGGCGGATCCCGTCGTCGCTGGAGACCCAGGCGTCGCGCTGGTTGACGGCGGCCATGGCCGTGATGTCATCGTCCAGCCGGCGCACGGTCCACCCGGTGCCATCCCAGGCATAGAGGAGGCCGTCAGATCCCGCGACCCAGACGTGGCTGGGGTCGAACGCGGCAACTCCGGCCAGCTGGACGGAGGGCGTGACCCACGCGACCTGCCAGCTGCCCGCGGAGGCGGGCACCACCTGGCCGACCGAGGCCACCTCGTTGGCGAACGGCCCCCCCTGCGCGGCGGGAGACGATCCGACGGCGGCACGATCGACCGCGATCACGCCGATCACGGCGACGGCGAGCACGAGCGCGGCCGACACGATCCAGGCGCGGGGTCCGCCCCAGTGGATCCGCTTCACCGAACCGCCCGGCGAACCGCCCGCCATCGCGTCCTCCTGACTGTGCCCCCGGGCACACCCGCACTCTGGCCCGGACGTGGGGACGCGTCAACGTCCGGACGCCACGAAGAGTACATCAGCGGGGTTGCTTTTGGGAACACTGGGAAGGGCCGAAAGTCACATATCAGACTCACTTTCGGGACCCGAGACCGTGCCCTGCCGAGTGCCGAACGGCGTGGCGGCGAGGCTCGCGGATCGCCATCGGCCTGGGCCGGCCGGCAGGGGACCGGCGCCAGCGGGGTCACACGGCGCCGCAGCGGCGCCCGGGACGGCGCGGCGGCCCCGTGCCGTCAGATCGCGTACCGGAGGCGCGCGTAGGCGGGCTTGATCGTCTCGGTGATGAGGGCCAGTCGCTCGTCGAAGTGGCAGAACGCGCTCTTCATCGCGTTGAGCGTCAGCCACTCCATGTCGTCCAGCCCGAGCCCGAAGGTCTCCGCCAGGAGGGCGAACTCGCTGGAGAGGGTCACCCCGCTCATCAGGCGGTTGTCGGTGTTGACGGTGACGCGGAACCGCAGCCGCCGCAGCAGCTCGATGGGGTGCTCGCGGATGCTGGCGGCGGCCCCCGTGTGCACGTTGGAGGAGGGGCACATCTCGAGCGGCACGCGGCGGTCCCGAACGTACGCGGCCAGGCGACCGAGCACCGGCTCGCCGTCGGGCCCCGTGGTGATGTCGTCCACGATCCGCACGCCGTGCCCGAGCCGCTCCGCGCCGCACCACTGCAGCGCTTCCCAGATCGAGGGGAGCCCGAAGCTCTCGCCGGCATGGATGGTGATGTGGAAGTTCTCGTGCTGGATCAGCTGGAAGGCGTCGAGGTGCCGGCTGGGCGGGAACCCGGCCTCCGCGCCGGCGATGTCGAAACCCACCACGCCCTCGTCGCGATGGCGGACCGCGAGCCGGGCGATCTCCAGCGAGCGGGCGGCGGTGCGCATGGCGGTGGCGATGAACCGGACCGTGATGCCGCGCCCCTCGCTGCCCTGCCGGAAGCCCTCCAGGATGGCCTCCACCACCTGGTCCAGGGACAGCCCGCGCTCGGTTGACAGCTCCGGCGCGTGGCGCACCTCCGCGTACACGATCCCGTCGGCGGCCAGGTCCTCCGCGCACTCGGCGGCGACGCGGATGAGCGCTTCGCGGGTCTGCATGACCGCGACCGTGTGCGCGAAGCCCTCCAGGTACAGCTCCAGGCTCTTGCGATCGGCGCCGCGCTGGATGATCGCCGCGAGCTCTCCTGGGTCCTCGGTCGGAAGGCCCCGGTAGCCGACCTCCCGGGCGAGCTCGATCAGCGTGGCCGGGCGCAGGCCCCCGTCGAGGTGGTCGTGCAGGAGGACCTTGGGCGCGCGACGGATGGTGTCGGTGGTGAGCACACCGAGAGGGTACCCCGCGGGCGTCGTCCGCGGGCGACGGCCGCGAAGACGCGGGCCGGACCGGGCGATGGCCCGAGGGGGGGCAGGCGAGGGCGGGGAGCCGGACCGGGCAATGGTCCGGGGGAGCAGGCCAGGGCCGGGAGACGGAACGAGCGACGCCCGGGACGGCCGGGAGGCAGAACCTGCCAGCACAGGCGGGCACTGGCGGACTTCTGGTACTCTCACGCACGGCGTCCCGACACCTCGGCGACGCCGGAACGTCCAGCATTCAGGCCGCGGCTCACGGAACCGCGGTCCCGCGTCTCGATCGATTGGCGAGGTCGCTGCTCGTTTCGCCCGCGCCCGGGCAGCGGCCACCGTGCTGCCGAGGAGGATCCGTCGTTCGTGTCCCTGCCACGAGAGGGCAGGACGCACGCTGCGCCGGAGGAGTCGCCCGATCCGGGGAGGCCGTCGGGTGAGGGTCCGGCCACATCGCGTCCCGCCGACCACCCGCGCAGGAGCCCGCTGGGCCGCTCCCTTGCCGGGCTGACCATCATCGCGGTCATCGGCCTCGTCGCCGTCGTCGCGCTGCTGGGCAGCGGGCCCGGGGCCGGGCAGGCCTCGTCGTTCGGCACGCCGTCCGTGGCGCAGGGCGCCGTCGCGGCCTTCGGCGCCACCGTCCAGTCCGGCGGTGACCTCGCGGCCGGCCGCGCGCTCTACCTGCAGACGTGCGCTGCCTGCCACGGGGTGAGTGGCCAGGGCGTCCCGGGTGCCGGGCCCACCCTGCAGGGTCAGGGTGCCGCCGGCGCCGCCTACGCCCTGTACACCGGCCGCATGCCGCTGCCCGAGAACGGCGTGACGTCCCAGCAGCGGCCGCCGGTGCTGTCTCCTTCGCAGATCCAGGCGCTGGTGGACTACGTCGCGCAGATCGCGCCGGGTCCCACCATCCCGCCGGTGGACACGCAGGGGGCCGACATCGCGGCCGGCCGCCAGCTCTTCATCAACAACTGTGCCGCGTGCCACGGCGCGGGCGCATCCGGCGACTCGGTCGGCGGTGGGTTCGTTGCCCCCAGCCTGCACAACGCTGCGCCGTCCACCATCGGCGAGGCCATGCTGACCGGACCGGGCCCGATGCCGGTCTTCCGGCTCCCGATCCAGCAGATGAACGAGATCGCGGCATACGTGCAGTTCCTCCAGACGACGGCGGCCCCGGGCGGGTTCTCGCTCGGCGGGCTCGGCCCGGTGCCGGAGGGGTTCGTGGCCGGGTTCGTGGGGATCGTCCTGCTCCTCCTCGTGGCGATGTTCGTGGCACGGAGGACGCACGAGTGATCGGGAGGTCCCGGCACGCTTCCGGGGCGGGAGGGCAGCGCCCATGACGGCCGATCAGCTCGGCCGCCCCGAGCCCAGGTACGCGGGTCCCCGGGTTCGGCCGCGCCCCAGGACGCGGCAGGAGGCCCGCGCCGAGGTCATCGTCGGGGCCCTGTTCGTGCTGACGTTCCTGGCGGGCATCGGCTTCGTGGCCGCCTACGCGGTCGACGCCAGCACCCAGGTCCAGGGCGTCCTCCTGGCCCTCGCCTTTGCCGGACTGGGTGCCGGGATCGTGCTCTGGGCACAGCGCCTGCTGCCGACCCGACGGACGATCGAGGCGCGACACGCGCTGCGTCCGGAACCGGCGGCGGAGGTGTCCGAGGCCGAGGCGGCCATGCGCGAAGCGGAGTCCGGCTTCACGCGACGGCACGTGCTGCTGGGGTTCCTGGGCACCGCGCTGGCGGGCCTTGGTGCCGCCCTCGTGGTCCCTGCGCTGTCGCTCGGGCCCGCGCCCGGACGCGAGCTGTTCGTGACCAAGTGGAGGAAGGGCTCCCGGCTCGTGGACGTGGACGGGAACCCGGTGAACGCGGACCAGCTCGCGGTCGGCGGCGTGGTGACGGTCTTCCCCGAGGGCGCCCCCGGCGACGCGATGGCGCAGACGCTCCTGATCCGGGTCCCGCCGGACCTGCTCGACCTGCCGGCCGGCCGGGCGTCCTGGGCGCCCGACGGCTACGTCGCCTACTCCAAGGTGTGCACCCATGCGGGCTGCCCGGTGGGGCTGTACCGCGCCATCCAGCACGCCCTGATCTGCCCCTGCCACCAGTCCACCTTCGACGTCCTCGACGGCGCGCAGCCCACCTTCGGGCCGGCGGCGCGGGCGCTGCCGCAGCTCCCCATCCAGCTCCAGCCCGACGGCACGTTCGTGGCCCTGGGGGACTTCCCGGAGCCGGTGGGCCCGTCGTTCTGGAACATGACCTCGGGTGGTGGCGCGTGAGCGAGGCGCAGCAGGAGATGGCGACGAGCCCGCGGGAAGCCGCGCAGACCCCGGGGGAGGGGATCCCGGTGGTCGGCCCGGCCGCCCGATTCCTCGACGATCGCACCGGTCTCGTGAGCTTCGGGCGGACCGCGTTCCAGAAGGTCTTCCCCGACCACTGGTCGTTCCTGCTGGGCGAGGTCGCCGCCTTCTCGTTCGTGGTCCTGCTCCTGACGGGCACCTACCTCACGCTCTTCTTCCGGCCGGACACGACGCCCACCACGTACCGCGGACCGTACGGGCCGCTCGACGGCGCCACCGTGTCGACCGCGTTCGCGTCGGTCATGCAGCTGAGCTTCGTGGTGAAGGCGGGGCTGCTGATGCGCCAGATTCACCACTGGACGGCACTGGTCTTCGTGGCGGCGATCCTGGTCCACATGGCCCGCATCTTCTTCACCGGCGCGTTCCGGCGGCCCAGGGAGCTGAACTGGATCATCGGGTTCGGGCTGCTGATCGTCGCCCTCGGCGAGGGCTTCTCCGGCTACTCGCTGCCGGACGACCTCCTCTCCGGGACCGGCCTGCGCATCGCCTACTCCGTGGCGCTCTCCATCCCCTTCGTCGGCCCGTGGCTGGCCTCCCTGCTCTTCGGCGGGCCGTTCCCCGCCGACGGGTTCATCAGCCGGCTCTTCGTGATCCACGTGATGCTGCTCCCCGGTGCGCTCATCGGGGGCATCTCGATCCACATCCTGATCGTCTGGCTGCAGAAGCACACCCAGTACAAGGAGCCGGGGGCAACGGAGGAGAACGTCGTGGGCCTCGCCTTCTGGCCCGGGCAGATCTTCCGCTCGGCGGGGCTGCTCCTGCTGACCGTCGCGGTG
>JAKAHX010000151.1:0-1395 GCA_021814735.1 Chloroflexota bacterium
ATGTTCGCCAGGTGCGCGCTCGACCCCAGGAAGGCGCGCTCCACCAGCGAGGCCGCGTCCGCGGGTGCCGCGCTGTCCCATCCGATGTTCTCGCCCACCCAGGTGGCGTCGATGCCGATGCTCCGCATCACGTCGAAGACGGTGGAGCCGGTAGGCGGGATCTCGTGGCTGAAGTAGCCCCGTACCGCCATGTCCCGGCTCCGCCAGCGGGCCAGCCAGGTGAGCCGCGCGTCGACCGCGAGCGGCGGGAGCCCGGCGGATGCCCGAGCCTGGTTGGTGAGCGCGGCCAGCAGGTCCTCGGCCGCGGGGCTCCAGGTCCGGACCGACCAGCTGGCCGGCGCGGGTGGCAGCACCGCCGCGGATGCGCGAGCAACGGGCGGCGAGGGGAGCGCGGCAATCACCCCCCAACCCACCGACACCGCCAGCACGGCCGCGGTGACGGCACGCACCACGCTCGGGCCGACGTGTCCCCCTGCGATGCGGCCCGCCACGAGAGCTAGAGGCCCCGGTACCGGTCGGACAGGCGGGCTTCGACCTCGTCTGCCAGCGCGGCAGCAGCGGTGCTCGCCACGCGATCCATGAGGCGGCCCAGCAACGGCTGCCGGAGTCGCACCCGGGACGCCCGGGCCGGCACCCCGGCCATGCCGGCGGCCACCTCGACCGCGCGTTCCAGGTCGCCGATCTCGTCGACCAGCCCCAGCTCCAGGGCCCGGCGACCGAGCCAGACCTCGCCGGTGGCGAGTTCACGCACCCGGTCCTCCGGCAAGTGGCGGGCGGCGGCAACGCGCTCGACGAACGCGGCGTAGATCGCGTCGACGAGTTCCTGTTCCTTGGCCAGCTCCTCGTCGGAGTCGTCGCGCCACGGCGCGCCCATGTCCTTGAGCCGCCCCGCCTTGCTGACCGTGACGCTGACGCCGGCACGGTCGAGGAGTCGCGCCACGCGCGGCCCCGCCGAGATCACCCCGATGGAGCCGACGATGGCGTTCGGGTTGGCCAGGATGCGCCGCGCGGGGAGGGCGGCGAGGTACGCGCCGGAGGCACCGGTGCCGCGAATGGCGGCCACCAGGGGCTTGGCGCGAGCCAGGCGCTCGAAGGCGAGGAAGAGGTCGTCCGAGGCTGAGGCGGAACCGCCTGGCGAGTCGATGTCCAGCACCACCGCGGGGACCCGGCGGGAATCGCGAAGGCGCGCGGCGAGCTCCACCAGGGCCGCGGTCCGACCGCCGCCCGCAATCGGCCCGTACAGGCGGATGAGGGCAACGCGGCCGGGCGGGATCGGGACGTGGAAGCCGGGCACCAGGCGGGCCAGTCGCGCGCGGAGCGGGCAGGCCGTCCCGGTGGGGGAGGAGCGGCGGGACATGCGCGGAGCCTACCGCATCCGGCGCCTCCCGGTCCGCC
>JAKAHX010000151.1:1495-5317 GCA_021814735.1 Chloroflexota bacterium
GTGGAACTCGCCTTCTTCGCCGGGCTGACGCACGTCGAGGTCGCCGAACGGCTGGGCATCCCGCTGGGGACCGCCAAGACTCGCATCCGGACGGGCCTGCTTCGGCTGCGCGACATCCTGGGCGATTCGCTCTCCGAGCTGCCGGCAGGGAGCCGCGCATGACGCACCGGCACATCCTGGAACTGGCGGCTGGCGCGGTGCTGGACGACCTCGACCCGCGGGAGCGGGCGACCATGCAGGCCCACCTGGCCCGCTGCCCCGCCTGTCGCGTCCAGGCCCGCGAGCTGGACGAGGTGATCGTCGCGCTCGGCCTGGCCGGCCCACGGCGGGACCCACCGCCGGAGCTCTGGGGATCGATCCGGGCGGCGATCCGCGCCATGGACGCCGGGTCGGGCGGCACGCCCCAGCCCGACACCGGCCCGACCGCCTCTCGCTGAAGCCCCCGACCCGGGACCGGGCCAACGGCTGCCCGCTGACCCACTGGCCGACCCTGGGCCGACCGCCGTCCGCCGATCCCCCGGGCCGGCCGCCGTCCGCTGCCCCCCGGGGCCGAGCGTCCGCCGCCGATCGATCGGCGGCGTCAGCGTGCCTCGTGCCCGGGTGCGGCGATGGTCCCTGAACTCTCCGGGTAGAGCTCGGTGACGGTGACGTTGAGGGCCGCCGCGACCGGGACCGCGAGCAGCCCGCCGAGCACGCCCCACACCGACAGGCCCACCAGGACGGCGAAGATCGTCACCACGGGGTGCAGGTGGACCGCCCGCCCGATGACCACCGGCATCACGAGCTGGTCCTCGACCTCCCGCACGGCGACGTAGATGCCGAGCACCACCAGCGCCAGCTCGGTCCCCCCGTGCGAGAAGGCGACCGTGCCGGCAAGGGCGGCCGCGATGATCGGGCCGACCAGCGGGATGATCTCGAGGATCCCGCTCACCATCGACAGCGCGAGCGCATAGGGCACGTGGAGCAGCGGCCCCAGCAGCAGGTACAGGACCAGCGCGACCAGCACGATGAGGACGAGCTGCCCGCGCAGCCATCGCCCGAGCACCGCGTGGATGCGCGCCGCCATCTCGACCGCGCGCTCCCGCTGCTCCGGTTGCACGAACCGGAGCGCGAAGGGCCATGCCCGCTGGCCGTCGAGCAGCAGGTAGAAGGAGACGATCACCACCAGGACCGTCTGCACCGCCACGTCGCCGACGAGGTTCGCGAGGCGCAGGGCGTCGCTCGGAGTGGAAAGGGACTGGGCGATCGCGATGTTGAGGCCCCGCGCGATCTCGCCGACCGTGATGCGCCGCGTGCCCAGCTGGATCGCGTCGTGCCCCAGGACGGTCCGCAGGCTCTCCGCGAGCGCGGCGGCGCCGCCGGTCGCCAGCTCCTCCAGCTCGCTCACGAGCTGCCCGGCCACGGCCCAGGTCACGGCCGCGATGGCCGCCAGCGCGACCGCGTACATGGCCAGCACGACGACGATGCGTGGCACCCGGGACCGCGCCTCGATCGCGGCGACCAGGGGGCTGAAGGCGTACGCGATGACCGCCGCGATCACGAAGGGCGGCAGGACGTCCCGCGAGATCCACAGCAGGACCAGCGCCGCGAGTGCCAGCCAGAGCAGGCGGCGCCGCGGGCCGCCCGGGATGAGCTCCGTCGCAGTGTGCGTCACGCGCAGAGCTTAGTCGGTACGCGCGCGCCGCCGGCGTTGGCGCATCAGGTCGGAGCATCATCACGCCATGGCCGAGCCGTCGACGACACGCCTCCTGGTCGGCCTGGACCTGGGCACCGGCCGCTGCAAGGCCGCGCTGGTGCGGGCCGACGGGACGGTCGTCCACGTGGCGCGGCGCTCCACCCCGACGCGACGCCTTCCGGCCGGCGGCGCCTCGCATCCCGTCCCGGACCTGCTGGCCGCCATCGAGTCGCTGCTGCTCGAGTGCGCGTCCGCGGCCTGCGGACCGATCGCCGGGATCGGGATCGCCGGGATGTCCGAGGCGGGCGTGCCGCTCGATCGGCGGGGCCGCGCGCTCGGCGACGTCATGGCCTGGTTCGATCCGCGGCCGGTCGCGGAGGCCGCGGCGATCGCCGCGCAGGTCGGCGCGGAGCGTCTGCACGCGGTGACGGGCCTCCGCGCCGATGCCAAGTACACGCTCGCGAAGCTGCTCTGGCTGGGGCGTCACCGGCCGGGGACGATGCGCCGGATGGCGGCCTGGGCGGGCGTGCCCGAGCTCGCGGCCCGCCATCTCGGGGGCGTCCTCGCCACCGGGGCGTCGCTGGCCTGTCGCACGCTCGCCTTCGACGTCGCGCGGCGCCGCTGGGACGCTGACCTCCTGGGCCTCGCGGGCCTCGCCCCGGAACGGATGGCGCCCGTCCTCCCATTCGGGAGCGCGGCCGGCGGCCTCCGACCGGAGGTGGCAGGCCGGGTCGGGCTGATGGCCGGGATCCCGGTCTGCGTCGCCGGCCACGACCATGCCGTAGGGGCCTTCGGCGCGGGCGTGGTTCGTCCTGGGCAGGCGGTCGATTCCATGGGAAGCGCGGAGCCGGTGATGGTGATCACCGATCGCCCGCGGCTCGACGATGCGCTGCGGACCGCGGGCATGTCGACCGGCTGCCACGTGCTGGACGACCGATGGTACGTGGCGGCTGGCCTCCAGCAGTCGGGGGCCACGGTGGACTGGTTCGTGGACACGATGCTCGCCGGCGGCGTGGCCGCTGGCTCGCCCGCGGCCGGCGACTCGCCCGGGGGCGCGGCCGAGGGCGGCGGAGCGGCCGAGGGCGGCGACTATGGCTCGTTCGTGGCATTGCTGCGGGAGGCACCCACCGGCCCCTCCGGCGTGCTCGTCCTGCCGTACCTGCGCGGCCGGTCCGCCCCGCACCCGGACGCCGCGGCGACACTCGACGTGCTCGGCGTGCGGCCCGGCCATGGCCTCCCGGACCTCGCCCTGGGGATCCTGGACGGCACGGCCTTCGCCACGCGCTGGATGCTGGAGTCGCTGGAGCGCGCGGCCGGCATGCGCGTGCGCCGCGTGCGGCTCATCGGTGGGGGCACCCGCAACGAACGGTGGCTGGCGATCAAGTCGGCCGTCAGCCCGTGGCCCGTCGATGTGGCGGAGGCCGAGGAGGCGGTCGCGGTCGGCGCCGCGCTGGCGGCGGGGATCGCGTCGGGGCTGATCGCCGGCCCCGCGGCCGCCGCACGCCTCGCGGATCGTGCCCGTCCCCTGGAGCGGCGAGGCGCGGCACGCGCCCGGTACGAGCGCGCCTACCGCGAGCGGTTCCTGCCGGCTGTCTCCGCCGCGGGCTGACCAGGCCCGGCCGTGACGGTTCCGCGGCCCGCAGCGGCGCCTCGAAGGACGCGCGGTCTGCATCGGCTCCGCCATGGCCGCGCGGCTCGCATCGGTCCCGCCACGGTCGCGCCGGTTCGGATCGGCCCCGAGTGGCGCCGCCCCCGCCCCGCGGCGGGCACGGATACACTGGCTGGACATCTCCGCACCCGAGTCGAGCCATGTTCTTCGTCGATCCCCGCAAGCTCCGCATGCCGGCCCCCGACCAGGCGCTGCCCGGGCGGGCGCAGCCGATCCCGGTTCCCGAGACCCACTTCGTGAACGGCGCCCGGCTGCTGCCGCCCTACCCGGAGGGCAGCGAGGTGGCGACGTTCGCGCTCGGCTGCTTCTGGGGCGCGGAGCGGCTTTTCTGGCAGACGCCCGGCGTGCTCCTGACGGCCGTCGGCTACACGGGAGGGTTCACCCCGAACCCCACCTACGAGGAGGTGTGCACCGGGCTCACCGGGCACGCCGAGGTGGTACGGGTCGTCTTCGATCCCACGGTCGTCTCGTACGACGA
>JAKAHX010000152.1 GCA_021814735.1 Chloroflexota bacterium
GGAGATCCTGGCTGTCTGACATGGAGGCGACGGCCGTCCCTCGCCACGTGGCGATCATCATGGACGGGAACCGTCGCTGGGCGCGCGCCCACGGCGTCAGCGAGACGGAGGGGCACGCGGCCGGCGTCCGCGCCATCCGGCCCCTGCTGCTCCGCGCGGTGGAGCGCGGCGTGCGGGTACTGTCGCTCTACGCCTTCAGCCGGGAGAACTGGGGCCGCTCCCCGGAGGAGGTGCGCGCCCTCTTCGAACTGCTCCAGTCCGCGATCCGCGACGAGACGGACGAGCTGCGTGCCCAGGGCGTCCGGGTGCGCCTGCTGGGCCGGCTGGACGAGCTGCCGGAGGAGACGCGCACCTCGATCCTCGGCGGCCTGGAGGCCACCAGTGGCGGCGATCGGCTCCTCCTGAACGTCGCCTTCAACTACTCGGGCCGCTCGGAGATCGTGGACGCGGTTCGCCGGTGCGTGGCGGACGGACTCACACCCGACCAGGTCGACGAGGCGGCCATCGAGGCACGGCTCTACACGGCCGGGCTCCCGGACCCGGACCTGTTGATCCGCACGGCGGGCGAGGAACGGCTGAGCAACTTCCTGATCTGGCAGTCGGCCTATGCCGAGCTCTGGTTCTCGGAGCTGGCGTGGCCCGACTTCGGGCCGGACGCCTTCGACGAGGCACTGGCGGACTACGCCCGCCGAACACGCCGCTTCGGGCGCTGAGGGGCCCGTGCTCCGGCAGCGCCTGGCGAGCGCCGCGATCCTGGTCCCGGTCGTCGTCGCGGTTTTCCTGCTGGGAGCGGCATGGATCGAGGCGTTCCTCGCTCTGGTGGCGGGCCTGGCCGCGTGGGAGGCGTTCGGGCTGCTCGCCGGCGCGGGCTACCGGGCGTTCGCGCGGTACGGGGTCGTGCTCGCGGTGCTGCTCGTGCTGGCCGGGGCGGTGCCCGATTCCTGGCGCGTCGCCCCGCCATGGTCGGTCGTCGACCCGGTGCTCGCCGTCCTCGCGGTGGGCTCCCTGGCAGCGGGCGTGGCGGCGTTCGCCTCCCGTGACCCGCGGGACGGCTTCGCGGCCTGGATCGCGACGGCGTTCGGGGCCGGCTACGTGGGGCTCCTCGGGTTTGCCGTGCGCCTGCTCGCGGACGCGCCGTCCCTGCCGGCCGGGGCCGCCCTCGGCGGGCTCGGGGGCGGCCGGGGCTGGGTGCTGGTGCTCGTGGCGACCGTCTGGGCCTACGACTCGTCCGCCTACGCTTTCGGCCGAGCCTTCGGGCGGCGCCGCTTCCTCGAGCACATCTCGCCCTCCAAGACCTATGCCGGCCTCGTCGGGGGGATCGGCGGGGCGATCGTCGTGGCGGGCGTCGCGATGGCCGGGCTGGGACGGTCGCCGTTGGAGGGAGTCCCGGTGGGCGCCCTGATCGGGCTGGCGGCCCAGGCGGGCGACCTGGCGGAGTCGATGCTCAAGCGGGCGGCGGGCGCGAAGGACTCCGGGCACCTGATCCCGGGGCACGGCGGAATGCTGGACCGCGTCGACTCGTTCCTGTTCGCCGCGCCGCTCCTGGTGGTGTACGTGGCGCTCGCGGCGCGGTAGCGTGGTCGGGTGATCGAGACTCCGCGCACCCGGGTCGCCCTGCTCGGGTCCACCGGTTCCATCGGGCGGCAGGCCGTCGACGTGCTGCTGGGGCTGCGCGAGCGCTTCGAGGTGGTGGCGCTGGCGGCCGGGCACGACCACGCGACGCTCGCCGCGCAGGCAGCGCAGCTCTCGCCGCGCGTGGTGGCGCTCGCCGATCCGGCCGCCCGGCGAAGCCTCGCGCTGCCGGACGGGGTCGACCTGGACGACTCGGACGATGCGCTGGAGCGGATGGCGACGCGCGACGACGTGGACCTGGTGGTGGTCGCGACGGGCGGGGTGGTGAGCCTGCGGCCGGTGCTGGCGGCGCTGCGGCGCGGGGCCGTGGTGGCGACCGCCAACAAGGAGACTCTGGTGAGCGGCGGGCACCTCGTGATGCCGCTCGCGCGTGGCCTTGCCGCACGCGCCGCCGCCGAGCACGGCACGGCCGGGCTCGCACCAAGGCCGGCGGCCGGCCCCGTACCGGGGCCCGTGGATGATCCGGCGCCCGGGCGCGCGCCAAGGCCGGCGGCCGACCCCGTGCCGAGGCCCGTGGATGATCCGGCGCCCGGGCTCGCACCGGACGGCGGCGTGCCTCCTCTTCCCCCCGACGTGGCACGCTCGCCGCTGGCCTGGCTGCGGCCCATCGACTCCGAGCACTCCGCCATCTGGCAGTGCCTGGTGGGCGAGGATGCCCGCTCGGTCGCGCGGATCTGGCTGACCGCCTCGGGCGGGCCGTTCCGCGGCTGGTCGGCCGGAGATCTTGCACGCGTCACGCCGGCGATGGCGCTGGCACATCCGACGTGGCACATGGGCGCGAAGATCACGGTGGACTCCGCCACGCTGATGAACAAGGGCCTGGAGGTCATCGAGGCGGACCGGCTGTACGATGTGGGCCTCGACCGGATCGCCGTCGTGATCCACCCGCAGAGCGTCATCCATTCGGCCGTGGAGTTCGCCGACGGATCCGTCAAGGCCCAGCTCGGACACCCTGACATGCGCATCCCCATCCAGTACGCCCTGACCTTCCCCGACCGTCGCCCATCGCCTGCCCCGGAGCTGCGACTGGACGCGCTCGGCGCGCTGACCTTCGAACCGCCCGACGAGGACCGGTTCCCCGCGCTGGGGATCGCCCGCGAGGCCGGAGCGGCGGGCGCCCGCGCCAGCGCGGCGCTGATCGCCGCAGACGAGGTGGCCGTGGCCCGGTTCCTCGCCGGCACGCTCGACTTCCCCGGGATCGCCCGGCTCGCCGCTGCGGCGGTCGAGCGCTTCGGCGATGGCCCCGACCCCGACCTCGACGGGCTGATCGCCTTCGACGCCGACGTGCGCGCGTGGTGCGCCGCGGCACCGTGGCGCACCCCGTCCCGGTCGATTGCCGGGTCGTCGGGGGAGACGGAGGCGGCCTCGTGAGCGGGATCCTCGGCTCCGCGATCACCATCGCGCTGTTCCTGGCGATCCTGATCGTCCTGGTGCTCGTGCACGAGTTCGGGCACTTCGTGGTCGCGCGCCTCGCTGGCGTCCGGGTCCACGAGTTCGGGATCGGCTTCCCGCCCCGCGCGGCGCGGCTCGGCAGCGACGGCGAGACGGAGTACACGCTGAACTGGCTGCCGATCGGGGGCTTCGTGCGGCTGGAGGGCGAGGACGGCGACAGCGACGACCCGCGGAGCTTCACCCGCAAGTCGTTCCCCGTCCGGGCGGCGATCCTCGTCGCGGGCGTGGCGATGAACCTGCTCCTCGCCTTCCTGATCTTCACCCTGATTGCGGCCGCGCTGGAGCCGAACGCCGACGCCCGCGTGGAATCGGTGGTGCCGGGCACCCCGGCCGCGGCGATCGGCCTGCAGCCGGGCGACGTCATCACCGAGGTGAACGGGCGGTCGTTCCCGTACTTCGACGCCCAGGCGCCCACCTCCTACACCCTGGCCCACGCCGGTGACCGGGTCACGCTCACCGTGCGCACGGTGAGCGGGACCGTGGAACAGATCCCCGTCACGCTGCAGGACCAGGCGGCGGTGAATGCCGGACGGGGCGCCCTGGGGATCACCGCGCGCATCGTGCCCGGAAGCATCGTGCAGCGGTCCCTGCCGGAGGCGATCGGGGTCGGCGCGGATCGGACGCTCCAGGCATGCGGGATGATCGTCGGCGCCCTGGGGCAGCTCGTGACCTCGGTCGCGAGCAACCCGGGCGCAGCGCCGCCCGTCAGCGGGCCGATCGGGATCGCCGAGGCGGTGGGTACGGTCCGGACCGAGGCGCCGCCGGTGGTGATGCTCTGGCTCATCGCACTGCTGTCGGCCAACCTGGCAGTGGTCAACGTGCTGCCGTTTCCGCCCCTGGACGGCGGGCGGATCGTGGTCTCGGCGCTGCAGACGGCCACGCGCAACCGCATCAGCGCCACCCTGGAGCGCGCCACCTATTTCGTGGGCTTCATGCTGCTCTTCGGGTTCCTGATCTGGGTCAGCTACTTCGACCTGGTCAGGGGAGGGATCGGGTCGTGAGCTCGGTCACGAACGCCGGACCGGCGGCCGGTACGAGCGGGCTCGGCGGCCCGGCGCGCCGGCCGACGCCCACCGTGATGGTGGGCGACGTGCCCGTCGGGTCGCGCTGGCCGGTCGTGGTGCAGTCCATGACCAACACCGACACGGCGGACCCGGACGCCACCGCGCTCCAGGTCGCGTCGCTCGCCCACGCGGGCAGCGAGCTCGTGCGCGTCACGGTGAACAACGACGGTGCCGCTGCCGCCGTCCCCGAGATGGTGCGCAAGGTCCGCGGGCTCGGCATCGGCGTCCCGATCATCGGCGATTTCCACTACAACGGGCACCAACTCCTGGTCGAATACCCCGAGATGGCGCGTGCCCTCGACAAGTACCGCATCAACCCCGGGAACGTGGGGTCGGGGGAGCATCACGACGAGCGCTTCACCACGATCGTGCGGGTGGCGATCGAGCACGACAAGCCGGTCCGCATCGGCGTGAACTGGGGCTCCCTGGACCAGGCCCTCCTGACCGCGCTGATGGACGCCAACGCGCACCTTCCGGAGCCGGCTCCCGCGCGCGACGTGATGATCGAGGCGATGGTGCAGTCGGCGCTCCGCTCGGCCGAACTGGCAGAGGCGACCGGGATGCCGCACGACCGGATCATCCTCTCGGCCAAGGTCTCGGGCGTGTCCGACCTGGTGGAGGTCTACCGGCGCCTGGCGGCCCGTTGCGACTACCCGCTCCACCTCGGCCTGACCGAGGCCGGGATGGGGAGCAAGGGGATCGTGGCCTCGAGCGCGGCGCTCGCGATCCTGTTGCACGAGGGGATCGGCGACACCATCCGTGTCTCGATCACCCCCGAGCCCGGGGCGGATCGCGCCGAGGAGGTGCGGATCGCGCAGCAGGTGCTGCAATCGCTCGGCCTGCGCCAGTTCCTGCCGCAGGTGTCGGCGTGCCCGGGGTGCGGCCGCACCACCAGCACGTTCTTCCAGCAGCTGGCCCAGGAGGTGCAGGGCTACCTTGCGGCCTCCATGCCCGCCTGGCGCGAGCGATACCCGGGCGTCGAGGGGATGCGGGTGGCGGTGATGGGCTGCGTGGTCAACGGCCCGGGTGAGTCCAAGCACGCCGACATCGGGATCTCGCTGCCGGGGACGTTCGAGGAGCCCGTGGCGCCGGTGTACGTGGACGGGAAGCTGTCGACCACGCTCCGCGGCGAGGGGCTGGTCGACGAGTTCAAGGCGATCCTCGACG
>JAKAHX010000153.1 GCA_021814735.1 Chloroflexota bacterium
CCAGGCGCCTGTGGGGAACCACGTGGTGGACCTGCAGGTCGTATTCCGCCATCGTGTGCTGCACGAGCCGCAGCGCGCGCACGCGGTCGGCGTCCGGGTCGGCCCGCCCGCGCTGCTCCGGCCGGTCATCCAGGGCCCCGTACGCCACGGGATCCAGGTGACAGACCACCACGCCCACGCCCCGCGGCCGGAGCGAGGCGAGCGGGCGCACCCAGGAAGGATCCAGGGACGGGGTGACCACGAGCAGCGTCATTCCCCGACGCAGCCGTCCCAGGCCCTGCAGCAGCAGCTCCACGAGCGGCACGGCACCGTTCGCCTGGGCAGCGGCGAGGACCTGCATCAGCTTCTGGTGCTGGCGCGGCCCCCGGTCGGCCGGCAGGACCGGCAGCTGGCGGCCCGCGGACGTCAGGCCCACCGCCCGGTTCTCCGCCAGCGCCTTCGCGCCCACGGCGGCCGCGACCCGCACCGCCGCCTCCAGCGTGGACTCGTCGCCGCGCCCGGCCTGCACCGCCGGGTCCAGGTCGAGGAAGATCCAGACGTCGGCCGCCTGCTCGAGGTCGAACTCGCGGACGTAGAGCTCCTGCTGGCGAGCGGTCGTGGGCCAGTGGATCCGGTTGTATGCGTCACCCGGCACGTACGGCCGGACCGACGTGACGAGCGGCGTGCTCTGGAGCGTCCGCTCGCGGCTGGCGTGCGTCCCCTCCAGCGAGGTCGCGGGGACGCGCCAGAACGGCAGCGGCTCTACCCGGGGGTAGACCACCAGCGTCGCGCCGCGTCCCACGGCCGCCGAGGCCTCGAACAGGCCGAACGGATCGCCGGTGCGAATCTGCAGGGGGTCGATGCGGTAGTGGCCCCGCCGGGTCAGCGGCACCCGGGTGATCCACGTCCGCTCGGCGCGCGGCGACAGGGACAGCGCGCGGCCCGGCAGCGGGACCGGGAGCGTCGACGCGTGCTCGACCTCCAGCCACAGCTTGGGGAGCAGGCTCGCGTTCCGCAGGGTGTACGTCACCCGCAGCTGCTCCCCCACCGACCCGTGGAGCTGCCCCAGGACGTAGCCGGCCTCCAGGTCCGCCAGGCCCAGGCGCGTGACCACGTAGGCGCCCCCGCCGACCAGCAGGATCAGGTAGACGAGGAAGAACAGGAAGTCGGCGCCGGTCGAGAAGGCGCCCACCACCAGGATGGTCGCAAGGACCAGCAGCTGGAGCCGCGCGATCATGGCGTCTGCCGGCGCCTACGCCGGGCGCACCCGCGGGCGTTCCATGGCTCCCCCCTCTACCGGCACCGAGTCCACGAGGTCGCGAATGACCTGGCGGCCGTCCACGTCGCGGAGTGTCGCGGCGGTCTTGACGATGATGCGATGGGCCAGCGCCGGCTCGGCCAGCGCCTTCACGTCGTCCGGGATCGCGTAGTCCCGTCCCTCGAGCGCCGCCACCGCCTGGGCAGCGCGGTAGAGCGCCAGCGAGCCGCGCGGCGAGGCGCCCAGCTGGACGTCCGGGTGCGACCGCGTGGCGGAGGTCAGTCGGACGATGTAGTCGGCCACCACCGGGTCCACGAAGGTCTCGCGCACCATGGCCTGCATGGCGAGGAGCTCCTCGACGCTCACCACCTCGCCGATCTCGCTGAGCGGGTGGGCGCGCTTCTGCTGGTCCAGCACCACGATCTCCTCGGCCGGCGAGGGATAGCCAAGCCGCAGGCGGAGCATGAACCGGTCGAGCTGCGCCTCCGGGAGCGCGAACGTGCCCTCGTACTCGATGGGGTTCTGCGTGGCCAGCACCAGGAACGGGCTCGGCATGGGGTAGGTCTTGCCGTCGATCGTCGCCTGCCGCTCCTCCATGCACTCGAGCAGCGCGGACTGGGTCTTGGGCGTGGCCCGGTTGATCTCGTCGGCCAGCACCACCTGGGCCATGATCGGGCCCGGCCGGAACTCGAACTCCTGCGTCCGCTGGTTGTAGATCGAGAGGCCCGTGACGTCCGACGGCAGCAGGTCCGGGGTGAACTGGATGCGCCGGAAGGAGCACCCGAGGCTGCGCGCGAGTGCCTTGGCGAGCACGGTCTTGCCCGTGCCCGGGACGTCCTCGATCAGGATGTGCCCCTGGCACACGAGGGCCACCAGCGCCAGGCGGACCACGTCGTGCTTGCCGACGATGACGCGCTCGACGTTGGAGATGACGCGCCCACCGAGCGCCTGCACGTCCGCCATTCGCCACTCCCCCGCTCACGCGCCGCGTCGATCCGGCCGCGAGTCGTGCCGGCCGTCTGGTCATGGTACGTCACGGGTTCCCAGGGGGTTCACGACGGTGCTCCGCGCCGGTGCCTCCGTGCATGCCGCGCCGTGGGAGGCCGCCCCGGACGCGCCGCGATGTCACGGGGCTGTGGACCCCTGCCCGCGGACGCGCGGGGACGTCACGGGGCCGTTCCCGACTGCAGCGCCAGGTAGTCGGCCATGAGGTGGCCCGCCAGCGGGGCTGCCTCCGTGGCCCCGGATCCGGCCCGCTCGAGCAGCACCGCCACCGCGATGCGGGCGCCCTGGACCGGCGCGAAGCCCACGAACCACGAGTGGGGCTCCCCCGTGCCGCCCAGTTGCGCGGTGCCCGTCTTCCCGGCGGTGGGAACGCCCGGGATCCTCGCTTCGCCGGCGAACGGGATCCCCCACGCTCCCTCCACCGCCTGCTCCATGGCGTTGGCGATCACGGACGCCGTCGCGGGATCGATCACCCGGTGCCAGACGACGGGCTGGCGGACCTGGAACGCGCCCTGGGAGGTCCGGGTCCCGATCACCAGCTGCGGCTGCATCTCGACGCCGCCATTGGCGATCGTGGCGGCCACCAGCGCCATCTGGAGCGGCGTCACCAGCACCTCGGCCTGCCCGTAGGCGGCGTTGGCCAGCTCCACGCGGTCCTTGAACCCGCCAAGCGGGCCGCCGCCACCGGTGACCTGGCTGGCGGCCGTCGGCAGGTCGAACGGCAGCGGCGCGCCGAAGCCGAGGCGTGCTGCCCACTGCACCAGCGCCGGCCCCCCCACGGCAAGGCCGACGTGGGCGAAGTAGATGTTGCAGGACACCTCGAGCGCCTGCGTGTAGTCGAGCGCGATGCCATCGGTGAACGGGTGGTGCCCGTCGATCACGCGGTACCCGTCCACCAGGAAGCCGGTCTTCTCCTCTGCCGGCTGGTCCGGGTAGGTCGTCTGCGGGGTGATCGTGCCCGAGCCGAGCCCCGCGATCGACGTCACCAGCTTGAAGACCGAACCCGGCACGAAGAGCCCCTGCGTCGCGCGGTCCAGGAAGGGCGAACCGGGGTCCTTCGACAAGCGCTGGAACGCCGCTGCCGCAGTGGCGGGGTTCGAGACGCGGTTCGGATCGAAACCCGGCGTGCTCACCATGGCCAGGATGCGACCCGTGGCGGGGTCGATCGCCACCACGGCCCCCCGTCGGTCGCCCATCAGTCGCTCGGCGTCCTGCTGCAGCCGCATGTCGATGCTCAGGGTGACATCCGCCGGCTGGTCCAGCGATGGCCGCAGCTTGCGCAGGAGCAGGTCCGTCTCCGACGAGCCGGGCAGACCCATGAGCACACTGTTCTGGGCCGCCTCGAGACCGGCCGTCCCGAACTGGGCGCTGCGGTAGCCCAGGAGCGGCCCCAGAGACGGGTCGGCCAGGTACACGCGCTCGATGCTGCCGTCCGGACGGCGCACCGAGCGGGCCAGGACGGTGCCGCGCGAGTCGAGGATCTCCCCGGGCAGCGTCTCCTGCTGCGCCGCCTGGACGAGCGGGTTGGCCGGGTCGACCGTCAGGACGTCGGCGCGCACCACCTGCCAGTACGTCAGCGTGCCGGCGATCAGCACGTACGCCAGCCCGAGCGTCATCGCCACGCGCAGGACCGACCGGCCGATGGGCGGCGCAACGGGGCCCTCCGCAGGCCCCGCGACCTCGCGCTCCGGACGACGCCCGCCGCTCCTGGTCACGAGGCACCTCCGGCGCTGATGGGACGACTCTCCACCACGGAGACCTCCTGGGCCCAGGGCCGGCGTCGCGGCACCCTGGGCGGGGGCGGCGGTTCCACGCCGCGATCGCTCAGCGCGAGGAGCAGGCCCACTGCGAGCGCGTTGGCGACGAGCGAGCTCCCGCCGTAGCTCACGAACGGGAGGGTGATCCCGGTGAGCGGCACGAGCTTGATGTTGCCGCCGATGATGATGGCGGCCTGCACCACCATCACCAGCGTGAGCCCGGCGGCCAGCAGCGAGCGGAAGTCGTCCTGGGCAGTGGCCGCGATCCGCAGGCCCCGTTCCGCGATCACGAGGTAGCACGCGAGCACCACCAGCGCGCCGAGCAGGCCGAGCTCGTCGGCGATCGCCGCGAAGACGAAGTCGCTCTGGACCACCGGGATCGCCGGCGCTCCACCCACCGTGGGCAGCCCCGCCCCCAGGCCGGTGCCCAGGATCCCGCCCGTGCCGAGCGCATAGAGCGCACGGAGCGTCTGGTACCCGGCACCCTGCGGGTCGCTCCACGGGTTCAGCCAGATGTCGACCCGCAGCCGGACCACCGGATAGAGCTCGTACAGCGCGGCGCTCCCGGCCAGGAAGAGCGCGAGCCCCACCACCACGTAGCTGAGGCGCTCCGTGGCGACGTACAGGAGCAGGAGAAAGACCAGGAAGTAGAGGAGCGCCGAGCCCAGGTCACGCTGGAAGATCACCACGCCCAGGGCGATCCCCAGCATCGCGCCCATCGGCAGCAGGTAGGGCAGCGGTGGCAGCCCCACCGGACCGACCCGCAGGCTGGCGCGCGCCAGCAGCTCCCGGTGCTCGGCGAGGTATCCGGCCAGGAAGACCACCATGATCACCTTGAGCGGCTCCGACGGCTGGCCGCAGATGGGCCCCACGCACAGGTCGAGCTGGGCGCCGTTGACGTCGCGGCCGAACGCGAAGACCGCCAGCAGGAGCGCGATGCCGGCGGCCGCCCACGTGTACTTGTAGAGGCGCAGCCAGTTGTCGCTGCGGACCGCGATCGCGAGGACCGCCACGACCACCAGCGACAGGAGCAGCCATCCCAGCTGCAGCTGCGCCAGTCCCAGCGCGTGCCCGCCGATCTGCTGCACCACCAGGTCCTGCGGCAGACGCTCCATCACGAGCAGCGAGAGCCCGCCCAGCAGCGCCACCGTCGGGAACAGGATCTGGTCCATCCGGCGGCCGGCCAGCACGAACCCCACGTGCACGGCGAGGACCGCGGCAAGATAGACGCCCAGCAGCCGGAGGTCGCCCAGCTCCGGACGACCGGCCAGCGTGGAGGAGAGCGACGCGCG
>JAKAHX010000154.1 GCA_021814735.1 Chloroflexota bacterium
TCGGGCCACCCGCCCAGCCGAGCCCGTCGCGCCGCCCGACTGGTCCGACCGCGACCTGGCGCGACTGGCCGCCGTGTTCGAGACGTTCGTCACCGGGGGCGCCATCCGTCGCGCCACGATGGCGGCGTCGCTTCTCTCCGACGTGGCCGACCCAGGCGACGTGCGGATGCTGCGGCGCGTCCTCCGCGCGATCGACACGCGTCCCGCCAACCTGCTCCTCGGCGAGGGACCGGTCCGGTTCCGCGACCTGCGCCCGGAGCGGCGCGAGGCGTTGCTGCGGCGCTGGGCAACCAGCCGTCTGGGCGCTCGCCGTACCGCGTTCCAGGTGCTGAAGCGGCTGGCATGCTTCCTCGCCTACGCGGATCCAGGCCCTGCTGGCGGGGACGGCAACGCCCTCTGGACGCGGATCGGCTACCGGCCGGCGGACGAGCCGGTCACCACGCTTCCCCCCGCCCTGGCCCCGCTGGCGGTGGCCGCTGTGCGGGAGCCGCTTGTACTGGAGGCCGACGTGGTGGTGGTCGGCAGTGGCTCGGGCGGCGGCGTCATGGCCGCGGCGCTGGCGGCGGCGGGACGGAGCGTGCTGGTCGTCGAGGCGGGCGAGTTCGTGCCCGAGGCCCAGATGCCCGGGGGTGAGCTCGAAGGGTTCGACCGGCTCTACCTGGATCACGGGCTGACGGCCACGGCCGACCTCGGTGTGGCGATCCTCGCCGGGTCCACGCTGGGTGGCGGGACGGTCGTGAACTGGGCGACCTGCCTCGCGCCGCCGGATTGGCTGCGCGCGGAATGGGCGGCCGGGCACGGCCTGGAGGGGTTCGACGGGCCCGAGACGGCGGCGGACGTGGCTTCGCTGCAGGCCGAGCTCGGGGTCTCCCCGCCTCCCGGCATCCCGCCCAAGGACCGGGTCATCCTGGACGGCGCGGCGGCCCTCGGCTGGGAAGCGGCGCCTTTGATGCGCGACGCGGCGGGCTGCGGTGATTGCGGGAGCTGCGGGTTCGGGTGCCGCCGAGGAGCGAAGCACTCCGGGCCCCGGGCCCACCTCGCCATGGCCGCCGCACACGGTGCGCGCGTCCTCGCGCGTGCCCCGGTGGACCACGTGCTGATCGAGCAGGGGAGGGCCGTGGGCGTGCGCGGGCGGGTCGTGTTCGCCGACGGGTCGAGCCGTCCCTTCGATGCGCGCGCACGGCAGACGGTCCTGGCTGCCGGCGCCCTGCGGACCCCGGCCGTCCTCGCGGCCAGTGGCGTGGAGCATCCCGCCATCGGTGCCAACCTGCGCCTGCACCCCGTGGCGGTGGTCGCCGGCCGGATGCCGTGGCCGGTGGAGATGTGGCGGGGCACGATGCAGGGTGCGGGGCTCGTCCAGTTCCTGCGCCCTGGGCCCGCCGACCGCGAGCACCATGGCCCTGCACATGGCGGCTTCCTGGTGGAGTCCGCGCCCGCCCACCCCGGGCTGGTGGCCACGGCGTTCCCCTGGGACGGGGCCGCCGATCACGCGGCGCGCATGGCGCTGGTCCGCAGCTACGCCCCGCTCATCGGGATCATCCGGGACGCAGGATCCGGACGGGTGCGGCCCACGGGCGGCGGACGGGTGCGCGTCGACTATCGGCTCGCGGCCCAGGACGCCCGTACGGCCCGACGGGCGCTGGTCGAGATGGCGCGGCTGGCACGCGCCGCCGGCGCGGTCGAGGTGGTGGCGCTCGGCACGCCGCCCGCCACGCTCCAGCTCGCGCCGGCGCGCGGGGGAGCGCCCGTCGCCCCGCCTGCCTGGGAGGCGTACCTGCGGAGACTCGCGGCGTTCGATTTCGCCCCCAACCGCGGCTTCCTCTTCTCCGCGCACCAGATGGGCACGGCCCGTGCCGGCGCCGATCCGCGCACCAGTGCCTGCGATCCGTGGGGCCGCGTACGGACCGGCACGTCGGGGGGCGTGGTCCCCGGGCTGTACGTGGCCGACACCTCGCTCTTCCCCACCGCGTCTGGCGTCAACCCGATGATCACCGTAATGGCGCTGGCGCGGCGCGTGGCCAGGACGGTGCTGGCGGAGGGCTGATCGCCCCGCAGGACGGCCGCGGATCTCCGCGGCGCCGCCTGCGAACGTCGGGTCCGCGCGTCGGAGCCGGCCGGGCGCCCCGCGCGTCGGAGCCGGCCGCTTACTGCGCGAAGGACCCGCCGCACAGCGCGCGTCGGAGCCGGCCGGACACCCCGCGAGCGGCCCGGCCGGGCGCCCCGATCTACCCGGCGGTGATGACCCCCTCGCGGCCCAGGCGGAGCAGCTGCTCGCGTGTCGCCTGCAGGTCGGCGGCGGCGGCGCCGAACAGGCGCTGCACCAGCGTGCGGGCCGTGGGCGTGCATCCGGTGGCCGCGTCGAGGATGCGCTCGGCGGGGATCTCGATCACCTCGGTCGGGCCCACCGACCGCGCCGTGGCCAGCGCCGTCGGGTCCTCGCGGAGGATGCTCCAGCCGAGCATCTCGCCGGGGCCCAGCGTCATGACCAGGACAGCCCGCCCCTCGTGCTCGACCGACAGGCCGATCCGGCCGGATACCACCAGGTCGACGGCGGTGGAGGGCTGCCCCGCGAGCGCGAGGATCTCGCGGTCGACGAGCCGACGACGACGGGCGTCGGCGGCGAGGGCGGCCAGCTCGGCATCAGGCTGATCTGCGAACAGCCCGAACCGCCGCAGGTCGGCAGCAGATACGGGTACGTCTGCCATCATCGCCTCCTCGCGCGGGCGGCCGGTGCCGTCCGCACAGCTGCAGCGCGCTTCCCCTCAGAACAGCCCCACGATCTCCCCGTGCTCGTCGATGTCGATCTTCTCCCCGGCCGGGTGCGAGGGCAGACCGGGCATGGTCCGCATCTCGCCCAGGAGCGGCGTCACGAAACCGGCGCCCGCCGAGAGGCGCACCTCGCGGATGGGGACCCGGAAGCCCGATGGCCGCCCCTTCCGGGTCGGGTCGTGGCTGAGCGACAGGTGGGTCTTGGCCATGCAGACGGGCAGCCGGCCGAATCCCAGCTGCTCGTAGGTCTCCAGCGCCTTGGTCGCGGCCGGGAGCTCGTCGACGCCGGAGGCCCCGTACACGCGGACCGCGATCGCCTCGATCTTCTCCCGGAGCGGCAGGTCGTCCGGGTAGAGGAACCGGAAGTCCGGTGCCCCCTCGGACGCGGCCTCCCACACCTCGGCCGCGAGCGCTTCGGCGCCGGCACCCCCGCGAGCGTAATGGTCGGCCACCGCCACCCCGCGGGCGCCCGCCGCGAGCGCGGCCTCGCGGACAGCCTCCACCTCGGCGGGCGTGTCCGTGGGGTAGCTGTTGATGGCCACCACGACGGGCACGGCGTACTGCCGGACCACCTCGACCTGCGCGGCGAGGTTGGCGCAGCCGCGGCGGACCGCCTCGACGTTCTCCGCGGTGAGGGCCGGGTCGAGGGGCCGCCCGGCCACCACCCGTCCCACGCCACCGTGCATCTTGAGGGCGCGCACCGTGGTGACCAGGACCGCGGCGTCGGGGCGGAGACCGGAGGCACGGCACTTGATGTCGAAGAACTTCTCCGCCCCCAGGTCCGCGCCGAAGCCGGCCTCCGTGCAGACGATGTCGCAGGTCGCGAGGGCCAGCCGGTCGGCCAGGATGCTCGAGTTCCCGTGCGCGATGTTGGCGAACGGCCCGCAGTGGACGAGCGCCGGGCCGCCTTCCAGCGTCTGCAGGAGGTTCGGCTTGATGGCGTCCCGCAGCAGGACCGTCATGGCCCCGGCCACGCCCAGGTCCTCGGTGGTCACCGGCCGGCCGTCGTACGTGCTCGCCACCACGATCCGCCCCAGCCTCGCACGCAGGTCTTGCAGATCGCTCGCCAGCGCCAGGACTGCCATGACCTCCGAGGCGACGGTGATCTGCCACTCCGCCTCGCGCGGATACCCGTTCTCGTGGCCGCCCAGGCCCACCACCGTGTGCCGGATCGCCCGGTCGGAGATGTCCACCACCCGCGGCCAGAGGATCGAGAGCGGATCGATGCCGAGCGGGTTCCCGTGGGCGATCGAGTTGTCGAGAAAGGCGGCCGCCAGGTTGTGCGCGGCGCCCACGGCGTGGTTGTCGCCGGTCAGGTGGAGGTTGAAGTCCTCCATCGGGATGACCTGGCTCCAGCCGCCCCCGGCCGCGCCGCCCTTGATCCCGAAGACGGGGCCCAGGGACGGCTGCCGGATGGCGACCGCGGCGCGGTGGCCGATCCGGTTGAGCCCCTGTGCCAGGCCCACGGTGGTGGTGGTCTTCCCCTCGCCCAGCGGCGTGGGGGTGATGGCCGTGACCACCACGTACTTGCCCCGGTGCCCGGTGGCCAGGGCCTGGGCCTCGAGGCGCCGGATTGCCTCCAGTCGGACCTTGGCCTTCGTCGGGCCGTAGAGCTCGACCTCGTCGTCGCGCAGGCCCAGCTCGCGCGCGACGTCGACAATGGGGCGGGGGGTGACCGATCGGGCGATCTCCAGGCTCGACTGCATCGGGTTCTCCCTGTGCGGGCTCAGGCGGTCGCGGTGGGCGCCACGTCGCTGGTGGGCTGGAGGAGGAAGATCCAGACGTCCCACAGCTGGTGGCTGACGATCAGCGCACCCAGTGGCACGCCGGCGGCGTAGAGGGCACACCAGTGCGCACCGGCGATCCCGGCCGCGCCGAAGAGCGTGAAATTGCCGGTCACCACGTGCACGCCCCCGTAGGCCGCTGCCGCCATGGCCGCGCCCGGCCAGCGACCGAAGCGGGCCATCAGAGCGCCCTGGACCAGGCCGCGCCAGAAGAGCTCCTCGGCCGGGCCGATGATCGTCACCAGCCGCAGGGCGATCTCGCCGCGCGGTCGCAGGTCGCGCAGCGCGTAGATCTCGGCGATGTCGCCGGGCGCCGAGGGCACGAGGCGGCGCGCCAGCCGGTCCCCCACGGCGAAGGTGCCGTACAGGATGGCCGCCGAGGCGACCCCGGCGGCGACGTGCGAGGGCCGGATCCGCGTGGCGCGCAGCGACGGCTGCACCGCGAGCGCGTAGCCGCCCAGGACCAGTCCGGTGAGCGTCATGCGATCCCAGAACCGGGCCCGCGGGCCGCGGAACGTGGCGGCGAAGCACGCCTGCGCGGCTCCCAACCACAGGGCCAGGGGTGCCAACCCCGCGCCATCGTCCGGGGACTGCGCGGGCAGCGCCGGCGGGGAGGGAGCGAACGGGATCCGCCCCGTGGGAGCGCCGCGGGGCCCGGAACGCATGGCACCGGCCCCGAGTGCCGAGCTGGTCTCCGCGGTGACCCGCCGCACCCGGTCCGCGAGGGCGGTGGC
>JAKAHX010000155.1 GCA_021814735.1 Chloroflexota bacterium
ATCCACGGCCTGACCAAGTCGTACGGGGCCACGCAGGCGCTCCGGGGGCTCGACCTCGCGGTGCCGGTCGGAGTCGTGTACGGCTTCCTCGGGCCCAACGGCGCGGGCAAGACCACGACCATCCGCTGCCTCACCGGCCTCATCCGACCGGACGGCGGCCGCATGGAGCTGCTCGGCGAGCCGTTCACGTGGCGCGACCGTCACCGACTCGAGCAGATCGGATCGCTCGTCGAGGCACCCGCCTTCTACCCGTACCTGTCCGGCCGCGACAACCTGCGCGTCATCGGTGCCACGGGCGCGCAGCCGGCCGCCGGTCGAATCGACGAGCTCCTCGACCTCGTCGGGCTGAGCGACCGTGCGGGCGACCACGTGGGTGACTACTCCACCGGCATGCGCCAGCGACTGGGAGTCGCGGCGGCACTCCTTTCCGACCCGCGGCTCCTCATCCTCGACGAGCCGGCCAACGGCATGGACCCGGCCGGGATCGTGGCGATGCGAGCCACGCTGCGCTACCTGGCCGGGCAGGGCAGGACCGTCTTCGTCTCCAGCCACATCCTCCCCGAGGTCCAGCAGCTGGCCGACGTGGTGGGGATCATCGACCACGGCCGCCTCGTGCGGCAGGGTCCGCTCGACGAGATGCTGCGCCAGACCGGCCACGTCCGCGTCCGCGTCGTCGCGGCGGACCGGGCCACGGCCCGGGCAGTCCTGGAGCGACTGGCCGGGACCGATGCGGTCTGGGAGGACGAGAGCCGCTCCCCAGCGGTCGAGGGCGGTGGCGCGCCGACGGGCCCAGCCGCGGCCGACGCCGGGCACGCGCCGGCCAGCGTATCCACGAACGAGGGCGCCGCTCCGTCGGGCGCCGATACGGCTGGCGACGGCTGGATCACCGTCCGGGTGGACCCGTCCCGGGCGGGCGAGGTGAATCGGGTCCTCGCCCAGGCGGGGGTCTTCGCCACCGGCCTCGAGTCGGGCAGCGACCTGGAGACCCTCTTCCTGTCCCTGACGGGGAGCGCGTGATGTCACCGGGACCGCGGTGCTCGATGGCAGGGCCCGCGCACCGGCTCGTGACGTGGCGGGCCGGATGATGCGCCTGCTGCAGGGCGAGCTCCGCAAGCTGATCCGCCGCCCGGCCTCGATCATCACCCCGGGGATCTTCCTGGGTGTGCTGGTACTGCTCTTCCTCGCGATCGGGGCGAGCTATCGGACGGTGGGCCAGGTGTCCACCGGCCAGGGCGGCGGTCCCGGGGCACAAGCCGCGATCCGTTCGCTGCTGCAGTTCCCCGGCGCGTACGGTGGCGTGGTCTCGTTTGTCGCCAGCATCGGCGGGCTCTTCGCGATCGCCTACGGCGCCGCGGCGGCCGGGTCGGACTGGGCCTGGGGCATGGTGCGGGTGGCGGTGGCGCGCGGCGAGAGCCGCAGCCGGTACATCCTGGCCAAGCTCGCGGCCGTCCTGGTGCTGCTGGTGCCCGCCTCGCTGGTCGCCTTCCTGGTCGGCGTCGCTGCCGTGGCCATGGCCGCCTCGCTCGCCGGCCTCGGGGTCGGCGGGATCGGCGACGCGGCCGCCCTGCAGGCACTGCCGTGGCTCCTCGCCCGGAGCTGGCTGGCGCTCTGCGAACAGGCGGCCATCGGGTTCGCCATCGCCACCATCGCGCGGAGCCAGCTGGCGGGGCTCGGCGTGGGCATCGGGATCTACTTCGTCGAGTCCTTCGCCGTCAGCTTCTGGCCGGAATGGGTCCGCTACCTGCCGTTCAGCGTGGTGGGCTCTCTGCTGCGCGACCCGGCGTCGGTCCTGGCGGCAGGCGAACAGGCGAGCCGCTACACCATCGACCAGGGACTCGCCCTGCTACTGGTGCTCGCCTACCTGGCGGCCTCGGCGCTCGCGTCCGCGGTCTTCCTCGAACGGGCCGAGATCACGGGGTGACGGCCGTTCGCTCCACCTGGGCGCCTCCCGGCCGGCCTCTCCGATTCGACGTGCTCGCGTCGCCGGCGGACCCCGCGACCCGGGCGCGACGGGGACGCCTGACCCTGCCCCACGGGACCGTGGAGACGCCCACCTTCATGCCTGTCGGGACGAACGCAACGGTCAAGGCACTCGACCCGGACGACCTCCGCGAGGTCGGTGCCGCCATGATCCTGGCCAACACCTACCACCTCTACCTGCGCCCCGGCCACGAACGGATCGCCCGGCTCGGCGGACTGCACGCCTTCATGGCCTGGGACCGGCCGATCCTGACCGATAGCGGCGGCTTCCAGGTGGTCAGCCTCGCGGACCTCCGCGAGATCGACGACGATGGGGTGACGTTCCGCTCCCACCTGGACGGCTCGACCCACCGGTTCACGCCGGAGCACTCGATCGCCGTGCAGGAGGCGCTGGGCGCCGACGTCGCCGTGGCGCTGGACCACCCGGTGCCGCCCCACGCCTCGGCGCGGGCCCTGGTGGAGGACGCGATGGTGCGCACTCACGCCTGGGCCGTGCGGTCGCTGGAGGCGCACCGGCGGCCGGACCAGGCGCTCTTCGGCATCGTCCAGGGCGGACTCGAGCCGGACCTGCGCGCCGATTCCACCCGTGCCATCGCCTCCCTGCCGTTCGATGGTATCTGCATCGGCGGCCTGGCCGGAGACGAGACCCCCGACCAGCGGCGTGCGGCGCTCGACGTCGCGGTGCCGCTGCTCGCCGACGACGCGCGGCCGCGCTACCTCATGGGACTGGGTTCGCCGCTCGACATGCTCGACGCGGTCGACGCGGGGATCGATCTGTTCGACTCGGTGCTGCCCGCGCGCGTCGCCCGCAACGGCACGCTCTGGGTGCCGGGAGGACGCATCAACATCCGCAACGCGCGCTTCCTGGACGATCCCCGTCCCGTGCTCGAGGGCTGTCCGTGCCGCCTCTGCCGGTCGTTCTCGCGCGCCTACCTGGCCCACCTCTTCCGCGCCGAGGAACTGCTCGCGTACCGGCTCGCAACTTGTCACAACCTGACCTTCACCCTAGACTTCATGGCGCGTCTGCGGCAGTCGGTCGAGGCCGGGACGTTCCACCAGTTCCGGCGCGAGGAGGCGGCGCGTCGCGTCCCGGACGATCACCACGCCACCGGGCAGCGTGACAGGTAAGCTGTCACGAACCTGCAGTGAAGTCACAGTCGAGGGGCATCGCCTAGGCTGACGGTGCCCCGCGGAGGCGAGGCATGGGAACCAAGAACCGCCCTCACCGCGAAGCCAAGAAGAAGCCCAAGGAATCGGTGTCCAAGGGCCGGATCCAGCCGCTTCTCGACGCTCCACCGCAGAACGTGGAGGTGATCAAGCCGCGACGCAAGCCGCGCGACGAGGAGGAGCCGGAGGAAGCCTGAGGCCCGTCCGAGGAACCGGACGGGAGAGGAGAGCATGGCCATCACGGGAGCCGGTCAGGCGGCCGGAACAGCACGAAACGGGGACGGTACGGCGGACCGGGCGGTCGCAGAACGAACGAAGGCCGTCGATGCCGCGATCCTCGCCATCGAGAAGCAGTTCGGCCGCGGGTCGATCATGCGGCTCGGCTCTCGCGAACGTCAGCAGGTGGATGCCATCCCGACCGGGTCGATCGCGCTGGACCTGGCGCTCGGCGTGGGCGGGGTGCCCCGCGGGCGGATCACCGAGATCTTCGGCCCCGAGTCGTCCGGCAAGACCACCCTCTGCCAGCACATCCTGGCGGAGGCACAGCGCCGCGGCGGCGTGGTGGCCTTCATCGACGTCGAGCACGCGCTGGACCCGAAGTACGCCAAGGCCTGCGGCGTCAACGTGGACGAGCTCCTGGTGAGCCAGCCGGACACCGGCGAGCAGGCGCTCGAGATCACCGAGACGCTCATCCGTTCTGGCGGCGTGGACTGCGTCGTGGTGGACTCTGTCGCCGCCCTCGTGCCGCGCGCGGAGATCGAGGGCGAGATGGGGGACTCGTTCGTCGGGGTCCAGGCGCGCCTGATGAGCCAGGCGCTGCGGAAGCTGACGGGTGCGGTCAGCCGCTCGAACACCGCCCTCGTGTTCACCAACCAGCTGCGCGAGAAGATCGGGGTGATGTTCGGGAACCCGGAGACCACGCCCGGTGGCCGCGCGCTCAAGTTCTACGCGAGCGTCAGGCTGGACATGCGGCGCATCGAGACCATCAAGCAGGGCACGGAGCCGGTGGGCAGCCGCGTCCGCGTCAAGGTGGTGAAGAACAAGGTGGCGCCGCCGTTCCGGGTCGCCGAGTTCGACGTCATGTACGGGACCGGCGTCTCCCGCGAGGGCGGCCTCCTGGACGTGGGCGTGGCCACGGAGATCGTGGGCAAGACCGGCGCCTGGTTCACCTACGGGGAGACGCGCCTGGGCCAGGGCCGCGAGGCCGCCAAGGAGTTCCTGCGCCAGAACGCGGACATCGCCCAGCAGCTCGAAGCGGAGATCCGCGCGAAGGTCGCCAGCATCGAGCTCCCGGTCGAGGGCATCTCCGAGGCGGAGTGACGGCCCCGTGAGCGGCGGGGACCGGGGAAGCACTCCGTCGCGCGCCCGGGGTCCCGACCAGGCACACGCCCGCGCCCTCGCACGGGAGCGCCGCGCCGAGGCCCGCGAACCCGGTCCCGTCATGGACGCCGCGGCACGCTTCCTGGAGGCGCGACCGCGGAGCGTCGCCGAGACCAGGCGGCGGCTGGTCCATGCCGGCTGGCCCGCCGAGCTCGTCGAATCCGTGCTGGATCGCCTCCAGGAGCTGGGCTACCTGGATGACCGAGTGTTCGCCCACGCGTGGGTGGAGAGCCGCGACCGGGCCCACCCTCGCGGTGAGTCGGCGCTGCGGCGGGAACTCGCCCTGAAGGGCGTCCCGGCCGACACGATCGCCGAGGTGCTCCTGCAGCGGCGCGCGGATGCCCAGGCCGCCCCGGGCATGGCCACCCCGGACTCGGCGGCTCCGGACGTGGCGGCCGCGGCCCGCGTCCTCGAACGCCGGGGGGCGGCCCTCCTGCGCGAGCCGGACGCGCAGCGACGTCGTGCCAAGGCCTATGCCCTGCTGGCGCGGCACGGCTTCGACCCGGAGACGTGCCGGACCGCCGTGACCGCCTGGATCGCCGGCCTCGACGACGACCCCGGGCCCGGGGAGGGCGGGGCCAGCTGAGGCGGGCCGTCCGTCGCCCGGGACGATCCGGTCGGGGGTCCGCCTGCCTCCACGAACCCCGTCCGGATCCATCCCATCCCGGTCCCGCAGCGCCCATGGCCGACTGTTTGACGCCCCGTCGAGGACGCGTATAGGCTTCGCGGCGGATCGATAGTGCGGCGCGCGTG
>JAKAHX010000156.1 GCA_021814735.1 Chloroflexota bacterium
TTCAGCGCCACCATGCCGGATGCGATCGAGGAGGCGAAGCTCGACGCGCTGACCGTCCCCGACCCCGAGTGGATCCGGTTCGAGGAGGGTGCAGGCGCCGCCTACCGGGTCTCGGTCCCCGTGCGTCCCCAGGTGATCCTGGGGGACTACCTCGACTACCCGTTCCGCCCGGAGATCGAGGCCGTCGACGAGGCCAAGGTCGACCGTGTGATCGAGGAGCTGCGCGACGAGCATGCCAGCCTGCGCGCCGTGGAGGACCGACCGGTCCGCAACGACGACTGGGTCGTGATCTCGTTCCAGGGCACCAGGGACGGCGTCCCGTTCGAGGGCGGCAGCGCCGAGCGGTTCCCGATGGTGGTGGGCGGGGGTCGGATGATCCCCGGCTTCGAGGAGGCCCTGGTGGGGCTCGCCACCGGCGAGGAGAAGGACTTCGACGTGACCTTCCCCGAGGACTACCCGGACGCATCGCTGGCCGGCCAGCCGGCGCACTTCCACGTCCAGGTGCGCGAGATCCGCGAGAAGGTGCTCCCGGAGGCCGACGACGCATTCGCCCAGGAGGTCGGGACCTCCTACCCGGACATGGCCGCGCTGCGCGCAGACGTGGCGCGGCGGCTGGAGGCCAACGCCCGGGACCACGCCCGCCACGCGTTCGCCGATCGGATCATCGAGTACGCGGTGGCGAACGCCTCCCTCGACGTGCCCGACGTGCTGATCGAGCAGGAGGTGGAGGTGATGCACGACGAGCTGCGCATGCGGCTCGCCGAGCAGCGCATCCCGTACGCGGAGTACGCGCGCGTGACCGGCAAGGACGACGCGGCGCTCCACGCGGAGTACCGCGAACCGGCTGAGCACCGGGTCAAGGTGCTCCTGGTGCTCTCGCGGATTGCCGACCAGGAGGGGCTGGAGATCGGCGACGCGGAGATCGACGCGGAGATCGCGCGGGCGCGCGCCCGCTACACGGACAACCCGCGGCTCATCGAGTACTTCGAGTCGCCGCGCGGTCGCTCCTACCTGCGCTCGGCCATGCGGCGGACCCAGGTCGTGGAGCGCCTGGTGGACCGCTGGCTCGAGGCGCACCCGGAGGTCGGGCCGCTGCAGCACCTCGAGGAGGACACCAGCCTGCCGGCGCTGGGTGAGGACTCGGCGATCGGCGGACCGGTGGGCGATGCCGTCACGGCGGCGGCCGGGGAGGGGCAGGCATGACGCGCCGCGCGGTTCCGGGTCGATCGGCGGCCCTGCGCGCCGCCCAGGAAACCACGGCGATGCTGGTCCCGATGGTCATCGAGACGTCCAGCCGGGGCGAGCGCGCGTACGACATCTACAGCCGGCTGCTGCGCGACCGGATCGTCTTCCTGGGCGAGCCAATCGAAGATCACATCGCGAACCTCATCATCGCCCAGCTGCTCTTCCTCGAGTCGGAGGACCCGGAGAAGGACATCAACCTGTACATCAACTCGCCGGGCGGCGTGATCACGGCCGGCCTCGCCATCTACGACACCATGCAGTACCTCCGCGCACCGGTCAGCACGATGTGCGTCGGGATGGCGGCCAGCATGGCCGCGGTGCTGCTGGCGGCCGGGGAGAAGGGCAAGCGCTACGCGCTGCCTCACAGCCGGATCATGATCCACCAGGGATCGGGCGGATTCCGTGGCAACACGCCCGACGTCTTCATCCAGGTGAAGGAGATGGAGGAGCTGGTGAACACCAACCACCAGATCCTCGCCCGCCACACCGGCCAGCCCATCGAGAAGATCATCAAGGACACCGACCGGGACTACTTCATGTCGCCCCAGGCGGCCAAGGAATACGGCATCATCGACGAGGTCTACGCGGTGCGGGGTGACTCTCTCATCGCGCAGGCGCACGACACGACCCGCACGGACGCCGCCGGGACCACGGGCGGGGCCGGCGCCCCGGAACCGCAGTCCCGGTGATGACGACCACTCGGCGCAGGGGGTAGCCGCGATGTCCACACCTCCCGGCAAGAGCACCAAGGTGCCGTACCGCTGCAGCTTCTGCGGCAAGAGCCAGGACCAGGTCCGCAAGCTCATTGCCGGGCAGGGCGTCTACATCTGCGATGAGTGCATCAACCTCTGCCAGGAGATCATCGAGGAGGAGCTCCTCGAGACGCCCCGCGTCAAGCAGCAGCCGGCCAAGCTCCCCACGCCGAACCAGATCAAGGCCTCGCTCGATCAGTACGTCATCAGCCAGGAGCGCGCCAAGCGCGTCCTGTCGGTGGCCGTGTACAACCACTACAAGCGCGTCAACGCCGGGCACCAGGTGGATGACGTCGAGCTGCAGAAGTCGAACGTGCTGATGGTGGGGCCGACTGGTTCCGGCAAGACCCTCCTGGCGCAGACCCTGGCCAAGATCCTGGACGTTCCGTTCTGCATCGCCGACGCCACCAGCCTCACCGAGGCCGGGTACGTCGGCGAGGACGTCGAGAACATCCTGCTGCGGCTGATCCAGGCGGCGGACTTCGACGTCCAGCGAGCCCAGCGCGGGATCATCTACATCGACGAGATCGACAAGATCGCGCGCAAGGCGGACAACCCCTCGATCACCCGCGATGTCTCGGGCGAGGGGGTCCAGCAGGCGCTCCTCAAGATCCTCGAGGGGACCGTGGCGAACGTGCCGCCCCAGGGCGGTCGCAAGCACCCCCACCAGGACTTCATCCAGATCGACACCACGAACATCCTGTTCATCTGCGGCGGTGCGTTCGAAGGGCTGGAGAAGATCGTCGAGGAGCGGGTGGGGCGCCGGTCCATCGGCTTCGGGTCCGAGGCCCACATGTCGAAAGTCGAGCGGGAGCGGATCCTGGAGCGGCTGATGCCGGAGGACCTCCTCCGCTTCGGGCTCATCCCGGAGTTCGTTGGGCGGCTGCCGGTGATCGTCACGCTGGCGCCGCTGACGCTGGCCGACCTCGTGCGGGTGGCCAAGGAGCCGAAGAACGCGGTGACCCGGCAGTACCAGAAGTTCCTCTCGCTCGACAAGGTGGAGCTCGCCTTCACGCCGGGCTCCCTGGAGGCGGCGGCCGAGCTGGCGCTCGCGCGCAAGACCGGGGCCCGCGCCCTGCGGTCGATCGTCGAGGAGGCCCTGCTCGACGTGATGTTCGAGATCCCGGAACGCTCCGACATCCGCAAGTGCATCATCACCGAGGAGACCATCCGGGGCCGCCGGCCGCCGCTGCTGCTGACGCAGGCGCAGGTCGATCGCGGCGTGGACGAGACGAACTACCAGGAGCTGGCCGAGGGCGCGAGCGCCTAGTACCGTGCCGCGGGGCGGCGCCGTTCCCCAGCCGATGCCTTCGGCTTCGGGGCGACGGCCGGTGACTTCGGTGGGTGCCTGAACCAGGGCGGGTGCGCGCGGCACGGCGCGTGGCA
The DNA here is from genome assembly GCA_021814735.1 of Chloroflexota bacterium. Lineage (GTDB taxonomy): Bacteria > Chloroflexota > Limnocylindria > Limnocylindrales > CSP1-4 > JAJYNJ01. Next base: position 3,384 of record JAKAHX010000156.1, read on the forward strand.
CGGTGCGTCTCCAGCTGCAGGCCCGGTGCCTCGGCACCGCAGGTCGCCCGCGGCAGGGCCGGGCCCGCGCGGCGGCTCTCCGCACCGAGCCACCGACCCGCGGGGCAGGAGCGCTCGCGCGCACCGGGTGGGTTCCTCGGCACCGCTCTCCGCACGGAGCCGCCGACCCGCGCGGCACGAAGGCTCGCCCGCGGCGCGGGGCCGGTTTCCGTGCCGCCGCTGGTCGCTCGTGCCGCCGCCGGTCGCTCGTGCCGCCGCCGGTCGCTCGTGCCGCCGCCGGTCGCTCGTGCCCGGGTACCAGGGGCCGACGACGCTCTACCGACGACGCTTTCATGCAGTTCGTGCGCGCGGAGAACCTTGTGGTGCCTGGCGCCGCTTTCCTGCGCCCCAGCCCGCCGGTGGCGCAGCGCGAGCCTGCGCCACCGAACCAGGGCACTGTCGGCGCGGGACGGTTCCGTCTCCTCCGCTGCCGCTCCAACGACAGTCGGAACCGCCGGAGCCTCTGCGCCGCCCCACGGGCCGCCGCTCGCCCGCGTACCCGGCAGGCGGCGGAGCGTGCGGCCGGGAGAGGGCGGCTGGCTCAACCCAGGACCTTGCGGGACGACGCGGGAGTGCAGTGCCGGGCAGGTGCCGGTTGGACATACGGCCCTGCCGGTGCGCATCCTGCAGGATGGACTGGCCGAGGCCGTCATTAAGGTCCTGCGCCTGCACCAGTTGCAGGATGCGGCCGATCGGGTGGGCGGACACGTGCCGGTCGGGCTCCGCGGGCGACCAGCGCCCTGCCTGCCTGCGCGGATCGACCGGGCGGTCAGGCCCGGGCCCGGAGGACCGAACCCGCAGGCCCGGGCCCGGAGGACCGAACCCGCAGGGCCGAGCCCAGCGGCGCCGAACCCGCGGGGCACAGCCGGGGGCGCCAAGCTCGCGGGGCCGGGCCCCACGGCGCCGAGATCCCTAGTCGACGCGACCTCGGTGCCGGGTCAAGGGCCCGAGCGCTGCGCGTGGCCTTCGCCGTACCCGCCACGCGACGAGCGCAGGCCATGTGATACGCTCCCGGTCTCACGGCGAGGACCGGGAGGAGTACCGCTTCACCGGCCACCAGAGACCACGGGGCCAGTGGCTGAGAGCCTCGGGGGAGACGGAAAGCGCGAAGGTCGCCCGCGAGTCGTGCGCGTGACGCCCGTTGAAGCGTCGAGAGGGTAACCGGGCGCGGATGACCGTGTCGAACGGGTCGGTGGTTTCCGCCGGAGACGATCGACCCGGAGGCGGGCATCGCACCGGCCGCGATGAGCGGGCGGTCCGGGCGCCGAACCAGCAGGTGGTACCACGACCCCGTTCGTCCGCTGGACGAGCGGGGTCGATCGTTACCGCGACGTCCGAGCTGCGAGCCGGGGGCGGGGCGCCACGGCGCCGAGCGGCCACTCGGCAACTGGCCGCAGGGGTGGCCGGCGACCCGGGGCGCGGCGGCGGCCGGGGCACCCAGCCTGCGACCGGGGCGCCATGCCGGCCGGCGGTGACTCGGTGCGGGGCAGGGACAAGCGCCGGGCGGCCCTGGCGACTCGGCGACCAGTTCGGCCCGACGCCCGGGGCGACACGGCGCCCAGGGCGCCATGACGGCCGGGGCGACCCGGCGATCGGCAGGCAGCGGCGATGAGGCGCCAACGGCAGTGAAGAGAGGACGGCCACGGAGAGCGATGAACGAGCTTCCCAGCACGTACCAGCCCGAGCGGGTCGAGAGCGGGATCTACGAGCGCTGGGAGGCGGCGGACGTCTTCGCGCCCGACGGGACGGGAAGCCGGGCCGACTGGTCGAAGCCGCCCTTCGTGATCATCCAGCCGCCGCCCAACGTCACCGGGGCGCTGCATCTCGGACACGCGCAGCGGGCCAC
>JAKAHX010000157.1 GCA_021814735.1 Chloroflexota bacterium
CGAAGTCGAACCCGCCCTTCAGCACGGGGCCCGCCAGCAGTTCGATCCACTCGGGGCCGATGGAGCGGAGGTCCGAGTCGACCACCACGAGGGCCTGCACCTCGAGGGCGCGCGCGATCTCGAAGAGTGTCCGGAGCGCGGCGCCCTTGCCTCCCACCCCGTCGATCTCCGGGTAGGTGAGGCTGATCCGCTCCAGGCGGTTGCGCGGCCGGACGAGGAGGATCCGTTCCACGTAATCGGGCGGCTCCGTCTCCACCACCACGCGCTGGGTCCCGTCGGGCGAGCCCGCATCGGCGTTCACCAGCACCGGGCGCAGGTCCGGGAAGTACTGGACCAGCCCGGCCTGTGCAGCACGCGCCACGTGGCCGATCGTCGCGGCATTCCGGAAGCTCGGGATGCCGACCATGATGTCGGCGCGGCCGACGCGGTCGACGGCGTCGCGGAGGGCGGGCGGCAGTGACGACGGCATCGCCACAACTGTAGCCCACGCGGTCACCCCCTGGCCCGGGAGCGCAGGTCCAGAGGCGGTGCCGGATGTCGCGGGTGCGGCGGCCCGGGCCCGCGTGCGTGGCTGCTCGAGCGGCGTGGCGGCGCCCCCGGGGGCGTGCAGCGGCCCGGGCCCGCGTGCGTGGCTGCTCGAGCGGCGTGGCGGTGCTCTGGGAGGGCCTGCGGTCAGGCCGCGGGCGTGGGTCTCACGCGCCTGGCGGCACCGTCACCCTGCGGGGAGGCTCCGCGAAGAGCACCATTCCCGGGGCCCCGAGATCGATGGCCGCGTCCGGCGGGAGCAAGCGGGCCAGCAGGTGGAGGGTCTCGCGCGCCGGCAGGAACCCGGCGGCGACGAGCGCCTCCTCGTGCCCGGCGACCAGCGGTGCGCCGTCCGGGATTCGCAGCCGCAGCGGGCGGGCGAGCGCGCGGGCGGTCGCGACCGCGAGGTCCACGACCACGCCGCCGTCGCCCGCGACCATGGCCGCCCAGGGCCGCTGGCCGGTCGACAGTGCCGCAGCCAGCGGCAGGACCGCGAGCGCCCAGCGCCGGTGACGCCGCCCGGTTCCCTGCTCGATGACGAGCACTTCGGCGGCCCGCGCGTGCGCGACGAAGCGCGGCTCGGTCAGTTCCTGGAAGGCCCAGCTGCGAAACTCGTAGAGCCGGTCCCCCAGGGCGAACGTGGGGTCATCCCGCACGCGTTCCCACCAGTGGCGACAGACCTCGGGGGCTGTCCCGGGGTCGAGGAGCAGGCCCGCGCGCCGAAGCCGTCGCCGTGCCCGCTCGAGCTCGGCCGTCACCCCGGAGGGCAGCATGGACTCGGCCGGCGCCGCGGCCCACGGCGCGCCCACGACGGCGGCTTCCTCCTCGCGCTCCTCCGTCCGCTCCTCGGCCTCCTCGTGTTCCTCGCGTGCACGTTCCTCGGCCGGTTCCTCTGCCGGAGGCGCCGCGCCGTCATCCTCCGTCGCCACGGCAGCGGTGAGCGCCCGCAGGGCCACGTCCGCGGGAACCGATCCGGTGGCCTCGTCCGCCAGGTCGGCGAACTCGTCCTCGCCCGCCGAACCGGCGTACGCCGCGCTGTCCGTCTCCTCCAGCTCCTCGGCCTCGGCGCGTGGCGGCTGGTAGCTGCGCCAGGGCCGCAGCAGCCGGAACCCGTGGTGGAGGCCCAGGCGGTGGGATCCTTCGTTGTCCTCGCCGGTCGCGTACCGGACGGTCGTGGCACCCTGGGCGCGAGCCCAGGCGAGGCACGCGCCGTGGAAGAGCCGCGCGACGCCCCGGTTGCGCACGCCCGGATCCACGCGCAGGCCCTCCAGCCACGCTTCCTCCGGTGAGAGCATCGCCACGCGGGCCATGGCGATCGGCCGGTTCGGCTGCAGCGGCCGGCCGAAGCGGTCCAGCTGGCGCGGTGCGCGAGGGGTGGCGACGAGCACGACCCCGTCGGGCGCCTCCAGCCAGTCCTGCCACACGGAGGGGATGTAGTCCCAACCGTCCCAGGTCGTTCGCGCGAAGTCGAGCACGGCGTGCGTGTCGGCCGGCTGCGCGCGCCGCACCGAGATGGGCAGATCGCGGGAAACGGTCGTGGACGGGGCGTGATCGGTCACGGGCACCACCTCCGGTTCATGGCCGTCCGCCCCGGTGCGAGATCATCGATCCCCGGGCGCGACTCGCCCGGGCCGCACCGGCGGCAGGATGCGACCGCGCACCGGCATCGCCACGCGACCGCGCGCCGGCATCGCAACGCGGCCTCGCATCAGCGGCGGGAACGGCTCGCGAGCACGACGGTCCAGTCGTCGGTCTCGGCGCCGGGTCGATAGCGGCTGTTGGCCGCCTTGAGCATCACGCCCTCGAACCCGGTGGCGCGCCAGGTGCGCATCCATCCATCCACCGGCGGTCGCGTGTACGGCGAGAGGCGCACCAGCTCGCTCACGGTCACCAGCGAATCCAGGACGCGCTTCCGTTCGAGGAGAGGCACGTCGAAGAGGTCCTGCCCGTCGACGCGGAGCAGGTCGACGGCGACGAACGCCACGGGGTGGGGCGCACCATCGTCGACGGGCGGAGCGACGTCTGGGTCGACACGGTGCCCCATCACGATGTTGCCGCTCCGGCGCCCGACGGAGACGAGCGCGATGTTCTCGCCCGGGCGGGTCGCCTGGTCGGTCAGGTAGCCGTCGAGGACCGCGTCGCCCGCGAGGATCGCGGTGCGCAGTGCGGCGGTCACTTCCGGCTCGAGATCGGCAACGTCCTCTCCCTCGTCGTCCAGGATCGCGCACCACGCGCCGCCGTCCGCCGCGCGCCGCGCCGCATCCACGTGCACGAGCACGCGGGTCCCGCGCCAGAGTGGCTCGATCACCGGGTCGGTGACCGACCGCGGATTGCGACTCGGCCTGGCGTGCTGCGGTCGCCAGTCGAGCGGGTCGCCTGGGATCTCGACGACGTTGCCCACACCAGCATGCTACCCCCGCCCTGTATGATCGCGCGGATGGTGAGCGAGGCAGCCGCCGGGACCGAATCCGCCGCCCTGGCCGGGCTCGGCACCCTTGCCCCGGCCGACGCGGAGCGCAACCGCTCGCGGCTCGGTGTCTCCTCCTGGGCCCTCTACGACCTCGCCAACACCATCTTCAGCTTCAACATCATCAGCTACCTGGCGCCCCTGTGGGTGCTCGCGATCTACGCGCACCTCGGACGCAGCCAGGGCGAGGCGAACCTCGTGTGGGGCCTTGCCGTCGGCGCGTCGATGCTGCTCAACGCGCTCGTCTCGCCCGTGATGGGGGCCGTCTCGGACCGGGCCGGCGTGCGCAAGCCGTTCCTCCTCTTCTTCACCGCGCTCTGCATCGTGCCGACCGCCCTGGCCGGGATCGTGGGTGACGCGACGGGGTTCGGGGTGCTCGGTCTCTACTTCTGGTGGGGGCTGGCGATCCTGGCGATCGCGAACTTCGGCTACCAGGCGGCGCTCATCTACTACGACTCGATGCTCCCCGAGGTCAGCACGCCCGAGACCCGGGGACGCGTCAGCGGGATCGGGGTCGGCCTCGGCTACGTCGGGACGATCGTCGGCGGCCTCGCGGTCCGCTTCCTGACCTTCCAGGACGGCAAGCCGACCGTGCTGAGCTTCGTCGTGACCGCCGTGCTGTTCGCGCTGCTCGCCCTGCCGATCTTCCTCGTGATCCGCGAGCGCCGCGGCCGGACCGCGCACGCGCTGACCCAGGTCGACCTGCGGGGATCGTGGGCGCAGATCGCGCGCACCGCGCGCCACGCCTCGGAGTTTCCCGGCCTCCTGCGCTTCCTGGTCGCCCGGCTCCTGTACACCGACCCGATCAACACGGTGATCCAGTTCATGGCCGTCTTCGCGACCGCCGCGGTCGGCTACTCCGACGCCGATGCGCAGACCGTCCTGATCCTGGTGACGGTGGTGGCGATCGTCATGAGCTTCGTGTGGGGGCTCGTGGTGGACCGCATCGGGCCCAAGCGGACGCTGAGCACGGTGCTGGCGATCTGGTGCCTCTCGCTGGTGCTCGCCGCATTGACGCTGGACCGGACGCTGTTCCTGCTCGTGGGGGCGCTGGCGGGCGCGGCCCTGGGCGGGACGTGGGTGAGCGACCGCGTCTTCATGCTCCGGCTCTCCCCGCCGGAGATGGTCGGCGAGTTCTTCGGGCTGTACGGGCTGGCCGGCAAGTTCAGCGCCGTGACCGGCCCGGTGATCTGGGGCATCACGCTCTTCCTGCTGGAGCCGTCGATCGGCCGGGACGCCTACCGGTTCGCGGTGATCGCCCAGCTGGCGCTGATGGTGGCCGGTTTCCTGGTCCTGCGGGGCGTGCCCGACCGGCCCCGGCAGGTGACCCCGCCCGTCCGGGCGGAGGCAGCCGCCGAGGGGTAGCGGCGCCCGCGGGTCAACCGCCGCCGGGCTCGCCTGCGTAGCCGCCGGGGTGCGCCTGGAGCCAGCGCCACGCGGAGCCGATCATCTCGCCCAGGGTGCCCCGGCGTGGGGTCCAGCCCAGGAGCTCCCGGGCGCGCTCGTTGGACGCCACCAGCACCGGCGGATCGCCCGGACGACGGGGGCCGACATCGTGTGGGATCGCCCGCCCCACCACGGCCTCCGCGGCCCGGATCACCTCGAGGACGGAGAACCCCGAGCCCGACCCGAGGTTGCACGCGGTGAACCCGCCCTCGGCACCCGGCCGGTCGTTGGGTCCGGTAGATCGCGCCGGAACGGCGGCTTCGTCCGGCGTCGCGGGTTCGGCGCGGCCGGTCAGTTCCAGCGCGGCGAGGTGCGCGTCCGCCAGGTCCTCCACGTGGATGTAGTCGCGGATGCACGTTCCGTCCGGGGTCGGGTAATCGGTGCCGAACACCGTGAGGCCGCGGCGTCCGAGCGCCGCCGCCAGGACGTTCGGGATCAGGTGCGTCTCCGGTTCGTGCTGCTCGCCGTTGCGCACCGACGCCCCGGCCACGTTGAAGTAGCGCAGCGCCACCGACCGCAGCCCATAGGCCGCGCCGTACCAGCGCAGGGCTCCCTCGAATGCCCGCTTGGTCTCGCCGTACGGGTTGATCGGATCCAGCGGCGCGTCCTCGGGGATGGGCACCCGGTCCGGCGCGCCGTACACGGCCGCCGTCGAGGAGAAGACCAGCCGGCGGACGCCCGCCGCGAGCATCGCGTCGAGCAGTCCCGTCCCGCCGGCCACGTTCTCCGCGTAGTAGAGGGCCGGGTCGGCAACGGACTGCCCCACCAGCGATCGCGCGGCGCAGTGGAGGACCGCATCGATGCGCTCGTCGCGCAGCAGGCCCTCGA
>JAKAHX010000158.1:0-3394 GCA_021814735.1 Chloroflexota bacterium
CCATGGAATAGAGGCACACCGCGCGGAACGGACCACCGTGCACCGTGCGATCCCGGTGCTCGTCGCCCCGGAGCCCGAGCCGGGTGACGAACGCCGACGGGACCGGCCGCTTGGGCACACCGCCGGCGGAGACGTTGACCTGGGCAACGCGCGGGCCGAGGTGGTCGGTTGGAGCTCCGTGGGCGGCGCCGACGAGCGGACTCCCGGTGTCGCCGCTGCGGGATGGACCGGACATGCCGCCGATGATAGTGACGCGGGGGCGATGGAGTGCCGGGGTGCCCGTGCGCCGCCGCACAAGCGCGCGCGAGGGTCAGAACACCGTGGCGCTCGATCCCCGGCGTGCCGCCGCGCCGGTGCGCCTGCGGGGCTTGCCATCGGCGGCCGCCAGTCGTGCGGTTGATCACCACGTAGCTTGCTACTGATCGATATCATACATGATGCTCTGGCCACGGCACGCCCCCAGGCGCCGGGGGCGAGGCGATGCGGCGACAGGGCGCCAACGGGTGAGCGCGGGCCCGAGGGGGCTGAACGGGGGCCGGGTCCACGGGGGGCAGGGCGAACGTCGAAATCTGCTAATCAAAAGGATCAGGATTGGGCCGTCTGGGCGGGGCCCACCGCCCGGGTCCCGTTGCGTGCGGGCGTGGCGGCTCGACCGGCCCCTGCGCCGGAGCCCCGTGCACCCGCTGGGGCGAAGGGCCCGCTCCCCGCCGCGAGCCCGTCGCCGGCCGACGCTGGCACGGACGACCCGGCGCGGCGCCGGGTGGTGCGCGCGTGGGAGGCCCTGGGCGTCGACCTTGGCCTCGCTCCCGGCGTGTCCCGGGTGCATGCGCACCTGGTGGCCCGGCTCGGCCCCGGGAGCGAGCGCGACGTCCGACTCGCCGTCGGTCTCAGCCACCGCGCGACCAGCCTGGCGCTCGAGGAGTGCGTCGCGCGCGGACTCGCCGAGCGCGTGCCGCAGGCCCGTCGTGCCGGACGCCGTGGGCCGGCCGGAGCGGCGTGGAACGCGACCAGGGATCCGGGGCGACTGGCAGTCCTCGCCATGGGGGGCCGCCGGGCTCGCGACGGGCGTGCTGCTTCGCAGGCAATTCAGCGAGCCATTGCGGCAGTCCGGGAGGTGGCGCAGGAGGCGGACTCGGATCCGGTGGTTGGCGCGTCGGGCACCCTGCTGGCCGACCTCGACGCGCTCGTGCGGGGGATCGACCGGATGACCAACCTCGCGGCCCGGTTGTCACCTGGCGACCTCGCCCGTGCTGTCCCGGCGCTGGACCGCGTCCCGGATCGGACCCTGCTGCGGGCCCTCGCCGCGCTGTCGTCGACTGGGCCGCGGCGTCCCTGAGGTCGCTCCCGGCCGCTCAGGATCGGCTCGCGTCTACCGTCCCGTGGCTGGGCCCGGAGCGTGCCGCTCAGCCTCGTCGCCCGACGCCGGGCCCGGAGCGCGCCGCTCAGCCGCTTCGCCCGACGCCGGGCCCGGAGCGCGCCGCTCAGCCGCTTCGCCCGACGCCGGGCCTGGCACGCGCCGCCCTGCCGCCACGCGCGCAGCCGCCGTGGAAGCCACCCGCAACCCCGCGAGCTCGCACGCGCGGACCAGCACGTCGTCGAGCATGCCTGGCGTCAGCCGTCCGGTGAACGTGTTCTGCTGGCTCGGGTGGTAGCAGCCGACCACCGTCCACGGCCCGACCCGTGCCTCCGCGCCGTGGCCGAAGCGGGGCCGTGGCCGCGTGGCGTGTCCGAGCGCGCCAAGGGCGCGCAGGGCTGCGTCCCACCCGAACGCACCCAGCGCGACGAGAACGTGGGCATCCGGCAGCAGTTGGAGTTCGCGCACCAGGAACGGCAGGCACCGGTCCCGCTCGGCCGGGAGCGGCCTGTTCGCGGGGGGCGCGCAGCGCACGGCTGCGGCCACCCACGCGCCGTGCAGGCGCAGCCCGTCGTCCGCGGCGATCGACGTCGGCTGGCTGGACAGCCCGGCCCGGTGCATCGCCGCGAAGAGGACGTCGCCGGACCGGTCGCCGGTGAAGACGCGACCCGTGCGGTTGCCGCCGTGCGCAGCCGGCGCGAGGCCCAGCACCACCAGGCGGGCGCCGGGATCGCCGAAGCCGGGCACCGGCCGTCCCCAGTAGGTCCAGTCCCGGAAGCGGGCCACCTTCTCGCGCGCGGCCCGTTCACGCCACTCCACGAGCCGGGGGCATGCGCGGCAGGCGACGATCGCCGCCTCGAGTTCCGCCAGCGTTGCGAGTGGTGCGTGAGCCGCGGGCTCCGCGCGCCGCGTGGAACCCGCAGGCTCGTGGGGGTGCGACGCGGGCCTGGGCATGGAGGGCATGCTACCGCCGCACTCGCGTCGCGCCGGCTCGACGTGTCTCGCCGCGTGCCAGCTGCGCCCCGGGGCGCCCCGCGGCATCCCTACGCAGCCGCGTGGCCGCACCGGAGGGTGCGGGCGACCCTGGCTGCAGGGCCCCCATGCGATAATCGTGGCTACCAGGCGTCCGGTCCGATCCGTGCTGGGCGGTGGGCCGCAGCAGCGAGCGGCCCCCCGGATGGCCGCGCCAGTGGATTCGCGCCAGCCGGGCACCGGCGGGCGCCATGAGCAACCTCCGAGGTCAGCATCCAACCGATGAGCACCGAGACATCCACCTGGGCCACCAAGAAGGGCCTGGCCCAGATGCTCAAGGGCGGCGTCATCATGGACGTCGTCACGGTCGAGCACGCGAAGATCGCCGAGGACGCGGGTGCCTGCGCCGTCATGGCCCTCGAGCGCGTCCCCGCCGACATCCGGGCCGCCGGCGGCGTGGCCCGGATGAGCGACCCGGCCCTGATCGAGGCGATCATGCACGCCGTCACCATCCCCGTGATGGCCAAGGCGCGTATCGGCCACTTCGTCGAGGCGCAGATCCTCGAGGCGCTCGGCGTCGACTACATCGACGAGTCGGAGGTCCTGACGCCGGCGGACGAGGCGTTCCACATCGACAAGCACCAGTTCAAGGTGCCGTTCGTCTGCGGCTGTCGTGATCTCGGCGAGGCGCTGCGCCGGATCGCGGAGGGTGCGGCGATGATCCGCACCAAGGGCGAGGCCGGCACCGGCAACATCGTCGAGGCAGTCCGGCACATCCGCGCGGTGCAGTCGGGCATCCGGGCGCTGGCGGCCAAGCGCGAGGACGAGCTCTTCACCGCTGCCAAGGAGCTCCAGGCCCCGTACGAACTGGTCGCGGAGGTGGCCCGCACGGGCCGGTTGCCGGTGGTCAACTTCGTCGCCGGCGGCATCTCCACCCCCGCGGACGCGGCGCTCGCCATGCAGCTCGGCGCGGAGGGGGTCTTCGTCGGCTCCGGCATCTTCAAGTCGGACGACCCTGCGCGCATGGCCCGGGCGATCGTGCAGGCCACCACCCACTACGACGACCCC
>JAKAHX010000158.1:3494-5258 GCA_021814735.1 Chloroflexota bacterium
GTCCGGGAGGGGAACGTGCTGGCGACCGCGTTCCACCCGGAGCTCGCGGGCGAGACCAGGTTCCACCGCTTGCTGGTCGCCATGGCCGCCGACCACGTCGGACCCGGTCAGACGGTCGCACGCCGACCTCGCGCATCCCGGCACGGGGTCGAGCCCGGGTCGACGGGGTTCCGGGCCATCCCCGGACCGCGCGCCGGGACCGAGCCGGCCCCGGAGGCCGACGGGCGGGCCGCGTCGTGAGCAGCCGACCCGGTCGCGTCCGCGGGGCACGCCTCACCGATCTGGCCGCGCTCGGCGAGCTCTCGCTGCTGTCGCACCAGTCGGACGAGCGCGAGTCAGGCGTGCGTTCGCTCGGTCTGCCGGTCAGCCGCAGCCAGGTGAGCGTCTTCCGTCTCTTCCGGCTTCCCCTGGGCGCCTTCCGGCCCAGCGACCAGCTCTACGTGTACGAGGAGGACGGCCGGCTCGCCGGACTGGCCCGCGTGGAGCGTGATCCTCAACGGGACGAGTGGACCATCGTCGAGCTCGACGCGGTGGGGATCCACGAGGCCGGGGACATCCGGCTGCGCCTGGTCCAGCACCTGCTCCGTGACGGGGCCCGCCGCGGAGCGGTCCGCTTCCACGTGGCGTGCGCCGATTCCGGCGGCAACGTCGAGCTGCTGATGCAGGCTGGCTTCATCACGTACGGGCAGGAGCACATCCTCTACCAGGCCCCCGAGATCCCGCTGCCGCGCGTGTCCGCCGAGGAGGCCGCGCGCGAGGGGATCCGCCCGGCGGTGCCCATGGATGCGCTGGCGCTGTCCCGGCTCTACGCCCAGGTGACACCGCCGCCGGTGGCGCGGCTGGAGTCGTACCGGCTGCCCGACTGGGAGCGGCCCGGCCAGGCCCGGATCCCGCGGAGCAGTCTTGCCCCGATCCTGCGCTTTGCCGAGGTGGAGACGTACGTCCAGGAAGGCGCCGGCGCGAAGGACGAGGAGCTGGCCGGGATGCTGCAGGTCGGCGTCGCACGGGAGCAGCAGCCGCACTACATCCGGGTGCTGGCCCGTCCCGACCACGACGCGGGTCAGCTCATCCGGTACGGGCTCTCGGTGGTCGCCGAGCGCACGGGTGCCAGCCGCTCCCGGGGCGGTCGCCACGACTCGGGGGTGATCGCGCCGATCCGCACCTACGAGGCGCCCCTGGACCGGTGCTTCGAGGAGGGCGGGTTCACCAACGTGGCCACCGTCACGCTGCTGATGAAGGAGGCCCTCGTGCGGGTCGCCGAACCGGCCCTGGTGCCGGCCATTCGCTGAGGGGGCGAGCGAGGAGCGCCGTGACACCACAACGACGACAGGAGCTGACCGACGACCTGGACGCCCTGCTGGCGGCCATCCCGCCGGAGATCGCGGAGCGCCTGCGGGCCATGCCCCCCGATCGCGAGCTGATCGAGGTCGTCCTCGACCTGGGCCGGCGCCCCGAGGCCCGGTTCGGGTCCGGCGGCGAGGAGGTGCTGCTCGAGCGCGAGGTCACCGACCGGGACATCCAGTGGGTGGTGGACCACATCGGCTCCTTCGGTGACGACAACCGGGCCGGCGTGGAGCGCACGCTGCACCGGATCAGCGCCATCCGGAACCGCAGCGGCAAGATCGTCGGCCTGACGTGCCGCGTCGGGCGCGCGGTCTTCGGCACCATCGAGATCATCGAGGACCTCGTGGAGTCCGGGCGCTCGGTCCTGATCATGGGCCGGCCGGGGATCGGCAAGACCACCATGCTGCGCGAGGCGGCGCG
>JAKAHX010000159.1 GCA_021814735.1 Chloroflexota bacterium
GGCGCTCCGGGACACCCAGGCGCGCGCCGTGACCGCGGTGCGCGAGTGGAACGCGCGGCTGGGAGTGGGGGCCACCTGGCTGCTCTGCAGCCACGGTGACGTCATCAAGGCGATCCTGGCCGATGCGCTCGGCATGCACCTGGACCAGTTCCAGCGGATCCACGTGGACCCGTGCTCGCTCAGCGTGGTCCGCTACGAGGAGCTGCGGCCGTTCGTGGTCCGGGTGAACGACACCGGCGACCTGGAGGACCTGCGGCCGCGCAGGCGCCGGTCCCGTCGCGGCAGCGAGGCCGTGGTGGGAGGGGGCGCGGGCCCGACGTCGTAGACTCGCCCGACGCGACGCCACCACAGCACGGAGGACCGATGCCCCGACGCATCTTCACGTTCGACGATCCCGATCGATTCACCACCGGGACGGTGGGCGAACCGGGGCACCGTACCTTCTTCCTGCAGGCACGGAGCGGGACCCGGCTGGTCAGCGTGGTCGTCGAGAAGGAGCAGGTCGCGGTGCTGGCCGAGCGGATGGGCCAGCTGCTCGACGAGATGCGTCGACGGGGCGTGGACGTGCCCGCGGAGCTGCCCGAGGCGCTGCGGGATACCCAGCCCCTCGACGAACCGCTGGTGGAGCAGTTCCGGGTGGGAACCATGCTCCTGGCCTGGGACGGCGAGGAGCAGGCGATCGTGGTTGAGGCACGGGCCCAGGTCGAGGACGGCGAGGAGGAGCCCGACGAGGAGGACACGGACGACAGCGCGGAGGGGCCCGACCTGCTGCGCGTCCACATCCCGGCGAGTGCTGCCCGTGTCTTCGTGGACCGTGCGCAGCAGGTGATCGCCGCGGGCCGCCCGCCCTGCCCGTTCTGCGGCATGCCGCTGAACCCGGAGGGCCACATCTGCCCGCGGAGGAACGGCCACATCCACTGACCATGGCCCTGGACGATCCGGGAGCTGCGGGCCGGGCACCCGCCGGCCGGATGGCCGCGGGGCGGGGAACTGCTCGCCGTGTCGCGGCCCGACGGGTGGCCGCGGGGCCGGCGCCCGCCCGCCGGCAGACCGCCGGGCCGGACAGCGCCGATCGGGGAGTCGCTCGCCCGCCCGTTCGCCCGCCGGCTGACGTGCTGCGGATCCTCGGCGAGGGCGAGCTCGAGATCGTCGGGCGCCTCGTGGACGCCTCGAACGCCGTCCTCTACTGCCGTGTCCGGGGCGCGGGTCCCGGCGGCGCGGAGGCGACGCTGGCGTGTGTCTACAAGCCGGTGCGCGGCGAACGCCCGCTCTGGGACTTCCCGGTCGGCACCCTCGCCAACCGCGAGCGCGCCGCGTACCTGGTCTCCGAGGCCGCCGGGTGGGCGATCGCGCCTCCCACCGTGCTCCGTGACGGTCCCTTCGGGCGCGGCATGGTGCAGCTCTGGGTGGAGGTGGACGAGACGGCCGACGTGGTCGACATGGTGCGCCGGAGCGACCGGCGCTTGCGCCGCATCGCGCTCTTCGATGCGGTGGTCAACAACGCGGACCGGAAGGGTGGCCACCTGTTGCCGGTCCGGGGCGGCCACGTCCACGGCGTGGACCACGGGATCTGCTTCGCCGTCGAGCCGAAGCTGCGCACGGTCCTGTGGGGGTGGCGGGGGCGCCCGCTGGGCACACGGGAACGCGCGACCCTGGAGCGGCTGCGAACCGCGCTCGACGGCGAGCTCGGCGCAGGCCTGCGCGAGCTGCTCTCGCGCCGGGAGGTTGACGCCACGTCGCGGCGGATCGACGACCTCCTGGCCACGGGCCGGTTCCCGGAGCCCGACCCGGACCGGCCGGTGATCCCCTGGCCCCCCTTCTGAGCCACGCAGGAACAGCCCCGGGGCCGCGTGGCCGGGCGCGGCCTACAGCAGCGACAGCACGTTGGTGAGCGCCCCGAGGATCCCCATCAGGGCCACCACGATCCCCAGCCACCTGCCGCCGCCCGTCCGCCGGTTGTACAGCTCGAGGATCACGACCATCGCGGCCAGTCCGAGCAGCTTGGCCAGGGCGACACCGCCGAAGCCGGCCATGCGGTAGACCACCCGCAGCGGGCCGATCTCGTCGTCGATGCCGAGCACGCGGACCGCCATGCCGAACGTGGCCAGGTCCGCGAGCTGGGCGGTGATCAGGAGCAGCAGCGTGATCCGGGGCAGTCCCCGCCGCAACTGCGCCAGTCGCTGCCGCGCCGCGCCGCCGGGCGGCTCCTGCCAGGTGGCGCGGGCGCCGCTCGTGCGCTCGCCTGCGCGGCGTTCCCCGCGGTCCGCGGCGCTGGTCGGCGGCCCGATGGCTGCCTGCCCGCCCACCCGGTGGTGGGCCGCACGTGGTGACGTCATCCGGTCCTCCGGAGCCCTGTGGCGGCGTGGAGCGTCGGAGACGTGAGCGCGCCGGCTTCGGAGAACAGTATGGTGCGCGGCCTGCTGCAACCGCGCATCGGACGACGCGCGAGCGCTGCGCGCGCGTCACGGCCGCGCGACGGGACACTCCGTGTCGCGCAGATGACCGCGGTCTGTAATGCCCACGGTCCCCGCGGAGTCGCAAACGGCGCTTCCCGCGCCCGACCATCGAGTGGCGTTGACACGAGAACCTGATCGATGAGACCGGGTTCCGGTGAGGGGCGTCCGGCGCGCCGGATCCTGCTCGCCCGAACCACGCTGCGACGCCATCGCCACCGCCGCTCGCTGGCGTGGGCGGGGCTCGCGGCCGGCCTCGTCGTGGCGTTGCTGGCCGGACTTGCCGCGGCGGGCGCCGGGCTGGCGGTGGCCGGTGCGGGCACGCTGCAGGCCCTCACCTCGCCCTCGCCGCTCGACCTCGCGCGCCTGTCGCGCTCGGCGCTGCCGCAGACCACGCGAATCTACGACCGCACCGGGACCCACGTGCTGGCGACCATCTACACCCAGGACCGCGATTACGTGACCTTCGGCCAGATCCCGGCGAACGTAATCGACGCGACCGTGGCGGTCGAGGACCGCGGCTTCTGGACGAACCCCGGGATCGACATCCCCGCCATCGCGCGTGCCGCCCTGAACGACGTCTCCGGCGGCCAGCTCCAGGGCGGGTCCACCATCACCGAGCAGCTCGTGAAGCTGCTGATCACGGGCAGCCAGCCGACCCTCGCGCGCAAGATCCGCGAGGCGCTGCTCGGGATCCAGGCCAGCCAGTCGCTCTCCAAGAAGCAGATCATGGAGCTGTACCTGAACACCGTGTACTACGGGGAGCAGGCCTACGGCGTGGATGCCGCGGCGCGCCACTACTTCGACGAGCCGCTGTCGAAGCTGACGCTGGCCCAGGCCGCGATGCTGGCTGGGCTTCCCAAGGCACCCGTGGCCCTGGACCCATTCCTGCATCCGCGGGACGCCACCGAACGCCAGCACGCCGTGCTCGACGCGATGGTCGCCACGGGGATGATCACCCCCGCCCAGCGCACCGCCGCCGAGCACGCGCCGCTCGGGCTCAAGAAGTGGGCGCCGCACGCGCCGCCCGTCCCGTGGTTCACCAACCGGGTGATCGCGGAGGCCAGCCAGATGATGGGCGGGTACCAGGCACTGGCCTCGTGCGGCTGCAAGGTGATCACCACCCTCGACTGGAACCTCCAGCGGATCGCCCAGCATGACGTGACCTCCTTCGTGGCTGGGCTCCCGGCGAACCTGAACGTCCACAACGGCGCGCTGGTGGCCCAGGATCCGGCGACCGGCCAGATCCTCGCCTACGTGGGCTCGGTCAATCCCGCCGACAACAGCCCGAAGGTGCAGGGCCAGTTCGACTCCGCCGGCGTCGCCCTGCGGTCCCCCGGCTCGACCTGGAAGCTGATCACGTATCTCGCGGCCATGGAGTACGGGCATCTCACCGACGCCTCGACCCTGTGGGACATCCCGGTCAAGCTGGCGCCCGGCTTCGTCGGCGTCGACTCCGAGCACGACTACAACGGGCTCATCACGATCCGCCAGGCCATCCGCGAGAGCCGCAACGTGCCGGCCATGGAGGCGATGATGGCGTACGGCGGGGTGCCCGCCATGGAGAACATGGCGTACCGCCTGGGCCTCACGGTACCCTTCGCCCCCGGCGAGTCGGGCCCGTCGCTGGCCATCGGCACCCACTCCGTCCATCTGACCGACATGGTCGAGATGTACGCGACCGAGTCCAACCTGGGGCTGCGCGTCACGCAGAACGACCTGCTGCGGATCGTGGAACCGGACGGAGCCGTCGTCCTCCCGCCCGCGCCGACGAGGACGCAGGTGGTGGATCCCGGGCTGGCCTGGGAGTTCCTGAGCGTGCTGCAGGACAACGCCAACAAGAACCGCGGCTGGATGGACGGGCCGTTCGCCGACCTGGGCCGCCCCGCCGCCGTCAAGACGGGGACCGAGGCGAACTTCCGCGACCTCTACACGGTGGGGATGGTCCCGCAGCTGGTGGCCGGCGTCTGGCTGGGCAACGCCGACAACAGCCCCATGAACTCGGCGTTCCAGTCGAACGTGGGGCCGCTCGTGCTGTGGCACAAGTTCATGTCGGATGCCATCGCACTGAAGCACTGGCCCGCCATCGACTGGCCCCGCCCCTCCGAGCTCGTGCCGGCACAGGTCTGCGCGAACTTCGGGGAGTTCGCCGGGTACGGCTTCGACGTCAACGGCCCCGGATGCCCGTTCGGCACCGCCACCAGCTGGGTGATCCCCGGCTTCAACGACCCCGCCACGCTGCTCACGCTGCGGCCGCGGCCGTTCGGGACGTACCTGACCGACGGCGCGGGTCACCTGCTCCCGTCACAGTGCACGACCGGCGTGCCGGAGACCGGCATCCTGGCCCAGGCGCCCCTGCCCCAGTGGCAGCCGTACCTCGACGCGTGGGTTGCCAGGGCGAAGGCCGGGCTCGAGAACCACGGCGGCTACAACGGCGAGGAGACGTTCCCCTGGAGCACCACGAACTGGATCCTCCCGGCCACGGGCACGTCGTGCGCCTTCGTCCCGCCCTCGCCGTCACCCTCGCCGGTGGCGTCGGCCGCTCCCGGCCCATCGGCCGCCCCGACCACCGGGCCCGGCGCCTCGGGCGCGCCGGTGCCGGGGTCCGGTGGAACCGCCGGCACGGGCGGGAACACCGGCCCCGCGCCAGCCCCACGGCCCGGAGGGCCGCCGGTGCCGTCGGCCGCGCCCTGACCGGCATCGAG
>JAKAHX010000160.1 GCA_021814735.1 Chloroflexota bacterium
CGAGCTGCGCTCGGTGACCGAGTCGGTCGCCCGCGCCGCCGTCGCCGCGGGCGTGCGGGTGGTCACCGGGGACACCAAGGTCGTCGGGCGTGGCGCCGCCGATCGCCTGTTCGTCAACACGGCCGGGATCGGGATCGTGGCCGACGGGGTGGCGCTCGGCGCCGACCGGGCCCGGGCAGGCGACGCGGTCCTGCTGTCGGGGCCCATCGGGCTGCACGGCGTAGCGGTCATGAGCGTGCGCGAGGGGCTGGAGTTCGAGGTGGAGATCGCCTCGGACACGCGGCCGCTCCACCGGCTCGCTGCGGCCATCCTGGGCGCCGCCCCGGACGCGCACGTCCTGCGTGATCCGACGCGCGGCGGTCTGGCCTCGGCGCTGAACGAGATCGCCGGCGCCTCCGACGTGGGGATGGAGCTCGACGAGGCCGCGATCCCCGTCCCCGGCCCGGTGCGGGCCGCCTGCGAGATGCTGGGCCTGGACCCGTTCCACGTGGCCAACGAGGGCAAGTGCGTGGCGATCGTGCCGGCAGGGCGGGCGGAGGCGGTGCTCGAAGCGATGCGCGCCTCCCCCGAGGGCGACGGCGCCGCGATCATCGGACGGGTCGTGGCGGATCACCCCGGCATGGTCACCATCCACACGCTCGTGGGCGCGGAGCGGATCGTGGACATGCTGGTGGGCGAGCAGTTGCCGCGCATCTGCTGACCACGGCCGGCCGAGCCTGGGTCGACGCTTCAGCCGTCTCCGTCTCCGTCTCCGTCTCCGGCTCCGGCACCGGCTCCGGCTCCGGCTCCGGCTCCGGCTCCGGCTCCGGCGCTGGCTCCGGCTCGGGCTGCTGTCCCTGTTCCGGCACCGGCCTCGGCGCTGGCACCCGCGGCCGCCAGCCCGGCGGCGATCTCCCGGGCCCAGGCCTCGATCGCCGCCCAGTCGCGGAAATCACCGGCGGGAAGCGCGTTCCTGGCGGCTGGCATCAGGCCCATCAACCGCTCCGCGATCCCGACGGGCTTCGCACGCGGGTCCCATGCCCCGAAGAAGATCCGCTGGTCGCGCGGGTGGACGCGTGCGGCCAGCTCGTCGAACTCCTTCGGGCGAGTCGTGGCCAGCACGTCCCGGCCCTGCTCATCGACCAGGTCGGTCCCCAGCGGTCCGCTGCTGAACAGCCATGTCGGGCGGTCCGCGAGCGCGCGCTCGTTCCGACGGACGAACGCCGTGCACGCCTTCGCCCAGTGGAACATGTACGCGCACCCGCCGACGACGAAGGCGTCGTAGGCGTCGACCTGCCGGACGCGGTCGGCCCGGTCCAGGGTCACCTCGATCCCCTGCCGCGCGAGCGTCGCTGCCACGCGCTCCGCGATCCCCTTCGTCGCCCCGTGGCGACTCGCATAGGCCACCAGGACCTTCATCGCCCGCCACCTGCGGTGGTCCCGCCTCGCGGCAACCGCGGCACGGGCGCGGGGCTGTGCCTCGCGATGGCGGGCGCGGGTGCCAAGCTGCGTCTCGCGATGGCGGGCAGCGCCACCGGGCGCCGGGTGGTGGTTCGGGCAGGATGCATCACGTCCGTCCGCTCCCTCGGGACGCCCTGGACGGTCCAGTGTGGCGGCACCCGACGAGCACGAACAGGGCCATGCGTCCCCGGCTCGGTCACCCCGGCATGGTGCGTGACCTCGAGGCACCGTCGAGCGCGAGAAGGGGGCCTCGCCCTTTCCGTGACTGTGCACCCGGGTGCGCAGTGCGAGCGGCGGTGCGACACTTGACTCCATGGACGTTCGACTGAAGCGTGCCTACGATGCGCCGGATCCCGGCGACGGGGCCCGCGTGCTGGTCGACCGGGTCTGGCCGCGTGGGCGGTCTCGCGATGCGCTCGCGCTGCTGGCGTGGGAGCGCGAGGTGGCTCCCTCCGACGAGCTGCGGCGCTGGTTTGGGCACGACCCCGCCCGTTGGGACGAGTTCCGGCAGCGGTACCACGAGGAGCTGCAGGCGACCGACCGGCGGGCCGCCCTGGACCGGCTCGCGCGCATGGCGCAGGACGGCCGGCTCACCCTCGTCTACGGGGCGGCCGACCCCCAGCGCAACCAGGCCGTCGTCATCCGTGAGGCACTCCTGGAGCGGGCCGCCGGCGGGTAGGGATCGGAACCACCATTTGACAGGCGCGGCGCCGCGTCGTGAACTCCGCCCATGGAGTCAGCGCACGTGGAGCGCCCGGACCAGGTCGTGCCACCGGCGGTGCCCGTGGCCGGCGACGAGCGACGGCAGCTGGAGGAGCTCATGTTCCTCCACGAGGTCGCGCGCCTGGCGACGACCGCCCGGACCTGGGAGGAACTGCTCTCGATCGTGGTCGACGGCACGCGCGATGCCCTCAACGCGGACGTCTCGTCGCTCTACCTGCTCGACCGGGACGGCGATCACCTGACGCTCGCCGCCACCAACGGCCTGGACCGTCACCAGATCGGACGCGCGCGGGTCCCGTTCGGCGAAGGGATCACCGGGCGCGTCGCGGCCTCCCGGGAGCCAATGGTGATCCCGGACGTGCGTTCCGACGAACGCTTCCTGTGGGTCCGCGGCATCGACCAGCGGCGCTTCGTGGCCTCGATGCTGTCCGTCCCGCTCTCCTGGAACGACCAGGTCGTGGGCGTCCTCAACGTGCAGACGGAGCAGACCCGCGACTTCGCGCCGCGGGACGTGGCGCACCTGCGCGCCATCGGCGACCTGCTGGCCGGCATCGTCGAGAAAGGCCGCTTGCAACGCGAAGCCGAGGCGCAGGTGACCGCCCTCAAGGCGATCGAGCGGGCACAGGCGGAGCTGGTCGCCCTGGTCACCCACGAACTGCGGACGCCACTGGCCGTGGTTCGCGCCTACCTCGACCTGCTCGCCGAGGCGGTGGGGGACGGCGGCGGCACCGTGCCGAGCGCGGTCGAATGGCACCGCCTGGCCGACGAGCAACTGACGCGGCTGGACCGCCTGGTGGACTCCATTCTCGCGTCCGTCCGCCCCGAGGAGCAGGCCCCGCTCGACCTCGTCCCGATCGACCTCACCGCGATCGTGGAGGAGACGGTCGCGGAGATGGGCCCGCTGCTGCGGCGCCACCACCTGGAGCACGAGGGGCGTCGCGGGCTCCGGGTGCTGGGCGAGTCGGGCCGGCTCCGCCAGATCCTGGAGCACCTGCTGGAGAACGCGGTCAAGTACGCCCCTCCGGGCACCACGATCACGATCCGCACCGACCTCGCCGAGGGGATCGCCCGGCTGTCGGTGTCGGACGAGGGGCCGGGCATCCCCGAAGATTGGCGTGAGCGCGTCTTCGAGCCGTACGCGCGGCGCAGCGAGACGGGCGCGGCCCGCGGATCCGGGATCGGCCTGTACGCGGCACGGCGACTCGGCGAAGCGATGGGCGCCCGCATCTGGTGCGAGCCGGCCCCGGGCGGCGGGGCATGCTTCGTGGTGGCCCTTGCCGCGGCGGTGGCACTGTGAACGACGCCGCTCCGCTCCGCATCCTGGTGGTCGACGACGACCCGGCCATGGTGGGCGCCATCACCGCGCTCGTCGGGACGGAGGGCCACCAGGTGGTGACCGCGTACGACGGCCTGACCGCCGTGCGGCGCTGGCGGGAGGAGTCCCCCGACCTGGTCCTGCTGGACCTCGCCATGCCAGGCCCGGACGGGTTCAGCGTTGCGCGGCAGCTCCGCGAGGACGGCGCCGACGTCCCGATCATCGTGGTGAGCGGGGAGCGCTCCGAGGCGGCGAAGGTGCGCGCACTCGACCTCGGCGCGGACGACTACCTGGAGAAGCCGTTTGGCAAGCAGGAACTGCTGGCCCGCATCCGCGCGGCCATGCGCCGTGCCCCCCGCGTGGCCCCGTTCGGGATGCCGGGCGAGGTCGGCGGCACCGCATGGCCGGGACGTCCCCCGGGGCCGCTCGTGTTCGAGAGCCTGGTGCTGGAGCCGGGCCGCCACGAGGCCCACGTGGGCGACGTTCCACTCGTGCTGACCCCGATCGAATACCGACTGCTCGAGTCGCTGGTGATCGCGCAGGGCCAGCTGGTGGGCCACGCTGGGCTCCTGGCCGCGGGCTGGCCCGGCGAGCGCGACCCCGATCCGCTGTGGCTGAAGCCGCACCTCGCGAGACTCCGGCACAAGCTGGAGGAGGCCGCCGGGCCGGTGCTTGCGTCCGTGCGGGCGGTGGGCTGGCGCCTCCGCCGGCCCGGGGAGACGTAGCGGAACCCCGGGCAGCGTCGCGGGCAGCCTCGCGCCCGTAACCGTCGCGTCACCGAAGCGTATCCGCCACGCCGCCGACGTCGACGGGTGTGGCTCCTAGCCTCCGACGAGGAGGAACGCCACCATGTACAGCTTCACCGACCCCGGCGTGTCCGGGCCCCGGCGCGCCGACGGGCCCGTCACCTGCGCCGCCTGCGGCTGTCGCCTCACCCAGGATCCCGCGGACAGCCGCGTCTGGCGGCACTTCCATCCGTTCGGCGGTCACGACGCGCGCGGCTGTCGCGTCGCGTGTGTCGACCAGCCGCACGATCGGCAGGGGTTCGCGCTCCGCGTGAGCTGACCCCCCGCACACCTCGCACGTCGGCGACGGGCCCGAACTGGGACCGGGCTCGTCGCGGGCAACCAGCACGAGACCGCGCTCCGGGACCGGAGGGCGGTCTCGTCGCGTCGGGAGCCGCCGGCGGTGCGGCGGCCGCACGGCGGGCGTGCCCATCACGCGATGCGCCGCGGGCGTGTCACGTGGCGGCGATCACGCGGTGCGCGGCGGGCGTGCCGATCACGCGGCGGCGATCACGGGGTGCCGTCAGGCGGTGCGGGTCAGAAGCCGGGGACGTTGTAGACGGCCTGGGTACTGCTGCCTGAGGCCTGCGTCGCGTAGACGGTGTCGAAGCCGATGGCCCACACGTTCGCGGGATCGAGCGGCGCCAGGCCGGTGACCGTGGTCGGGGCGTGATAGATGACGTCCCAGCTCGAGCCATCCCTGGCGAGGACCTCGCCGGACGCCGTGCTGGCCCACACGTGTGCGGCGTCGGTCCCCGCGACCGCGGTCAGCTGCTGGTGCAGGTCCGTCTCCAGCTGCCACACCGTGCCGTTCCACGCGTAGATCGATCCCTCCGGGCTCACCGCCCAGGCATGCCGAGCGTCGGCCGCGTAGA
>JAKAHX010000161.1 GCA_021814735.1 Chloroflexota bacterium
CGAACGACCCGGCACTCCTGGACCTGTGCGACGAGTACGGCCTCTGGGTCATCGCGGAGGCCAACATCGAGTCGCACGCGTTCTACGGCGTGATCTGCGACGACCCCCGCTACCTGGGCGCGTTCGTGGACCGCGTTTCCCGGATGGTCCTGCGCGACCGGAACCACCCGTCGGTGATCCTCTGGTCGCTCGGCAACGAGTCCGGGTACGGCGCCAATCACGAGGCCGCCGCCGCGTGGATCCGGCGCCATGACCCGAGCCGGCCGCTGCACTACGAGGGCGCGATCCGCTACGACTGGTCCAGCGACCAGGACGTCAGCGACATCACCAGCCCCATGTATCCCCCGATCGCCGCCATCGTGCACCACGCCACGAGCGGCCGGCAGCGCCACCCGCTGGTCATGTGCGAGTACTCCCACGCCATGGGGAACAGCAACGGGACCCTGGCCGAGTACTGGGACGCCATCGAGCGGACCCCGGGGCTGCAGGGCGGGTTCATCTGGGAGTGGTGGGACCACGGCCTGGTCCAGCGGCTGCCCGACGGCGGCCAGCGCTGGGCCTACGGCGGGGATTTCGGGGACGTGCCCAACGACGGCAACTTCTGCCTCGACGGCGTGGTCTTCCCGGACCGGACGCCCAAGCCGGCGCTCTGGGAGCACCGCCAGCTCGCGGCTCCGGTGCGCGTGAGCGCGACCCGCGACGCGCTGCGGCGTGGCCGCCTGGAGATCTGGAACCGGCAGGACGCGCGTGACCTTGGCTGGCTGCGTGCGCGCTGGGAGCTCGCGGTGGACGGCGAACCGATCGCCGCTGGAACCCTGGCGCTGCCGGCGCTGGGCCCAGGGGAGCGAACGACCGTCGCGATCCCGGCGTGGAACCCGCCTCCCCGGCAGCCCGGCCGCGAGCGCTGGCTGACGGTCCGCTTCGAGACCGCGGGCGCCGAGCCATGGGCGCCCGAGGGGTTCGAGGTCTGCTGGGCCCAGCTCCCGCTCGACGACGCCCCGGCAGACCGGACGGCCGCGCCACCGGAGCCGCGAGCGATCGAGCTCGACGACCGCGGACTGCTGGTGCTCCCCGAGCTGGCCTCGCCGCCGACGCTCTCGCTCTGGCGCGCGCCGACCGACAACGACCGCATCGGCGGGATGGCGGCCCGCTGGGACGCCTGGGGACTCGACCGCCTGGAGCGACACCTCGTCGGGATCGCCCGCCGGGACGGTGTCGCGGTGATCGACGCCGAGTACCGCACCGGCGCGGGGCAGGTGGTCCGCCACCGGCAGACGATCCGCTCCCTGGCCGGCGGGGGCCTCGCCATCGACGAGGAGGTCGCGATCCCGGACGAACTCGAGGATCTGCCGCGGGTGGGCATCGTGCTGGAGACGGCCGCTGGCCTGGAAGCGCTCGAGTGGTTCGGCACCGGTCCGCACGAGACGTACCCGGACCGTCGGCGCGGCGGCGCCGTGGGGCGCTGGCGCTCCACGGTCACCGCGCAGTACGTACCCTACGTGCGTCCGCAGGAGAACGGCGGCCACGCGGACGTGCGCTGGCTGCGGCTGACCGACGCCGCCGGCCGGGGGATCGAGATCACGCTCGACCGGCCGCGCCAGGTCTCGGTGACACACCTGCGGGCGGCGGACCTGGCGCGCGCCACGCACGACGTGGAGCTGATCCCGCGGCCGGAGGCGGTCATCCACCTGGACGCGGCGCACCGCGGCCTCGGCACCGCGAGCTGCGGCCCGGACACCCTGCCCGAGTACCTGGTGGGACCCGGCGCACACCGCTGGACGTGGACGCTGCGGCCGATCCAGGCCGGTGCGGAACGCGCCGCGGCGCCTGGCCCATCGGTGGAGTAGGCTCCGGCGAACCGCGGCGTCGACCCGCGGGCGGGGGGTGGGGCGATGGGAGGTCTGCTCGACAGCGTCGGCTCGGGGCTCGGCGGGCTCTACGCGAGCACCGTCGGCCGCATCGTTGACGCGGTGACCGGGGCAGCAGGACAGGCCGGGACGCTGGTGCCGGGCGATCCACGGGTGGTCGCCGTCGGTGTCGTGGTGGCCGCGGCCATCCTGTACTGGCTCTGGCGCCGCTGACCTCAAGGAGGCCCCCGGTATGCGTCCGTTCTTCGGCTACCACGTCCCCAGCTTCACGTTCCCCGGCGTCCCGCCGGTGCACCTCTTCGACCGCCTGGTCGAGCTGGCGACGGCCGCCGAGGAGGCCGGCTTCGACCTCGTGACCGTGATGGACCACTTCTACCAGATCGGCAACGTGGGCTCCGAGGACGAGCCGATGCTCGAGGGGTACACGACGCTCGGCGCCCTGGCTGCCCGCACCCGGCGCGTCCGCCTCGGGACCATGGTGACCGGGGTTACCTACCGGAACCCCGCGATGCTCGCCAAGATGGTCACGACGCTCGACGTGATCTCGGGCGGGCGGGCGCTCCTCGGGATCGGCGCAGCCTGGAACGAATCCGAGCACGCCGGGTACGGCTTCGAGTTTCCGCCGATCCGGGAGCGGATGGACCGTCTCGAGGAGGCCCTCGAGATCTGCCACCTGATGTTCACCGAGGAGCGGCCGAGCTTCGTCGGACGCTACTACCGGATCGAGCAGGCGCTGAACAGCCCGCGCCCCGTCCAGCCGGGCGGCCCCCCGATCCTGGTCGGCGGCGGCGGCGAGCGCCGAACGCTTCGCATCGCGGCCCGGTACGCCGACATCACCAACTGGTTCGGATCCCTGGACGAGCTGCGCCACAAGGCCGAGGTGCTGGAGCGGCACTGCGAGGCGGTGGGGCGGGACCCGTCCACCATCGTCCGCACCGTGATGGCCCCGGTGCTGCTCATCGAGCACGAGTCCGCGGCTGGCAAGGTGCTCGAGGACCTGGCCCCCGACCGCCGCGCGGCGGTCGTGGTGGCCACCCCGGCGCAGGCAGCGGAGGTGCTGCGACCCTACCTGGACGCGGGCTTCCGCGGTTTCATCTTCCGCAACCCGGCGCTCGCCACGCCCGAGGCGATCGGCCTCGCGGGCGAGCTGATCCGGCTGCTGTCCTGACGCCGCCACCGACGGCACCCGCCACCGGCATCTCATCGACGGGGAGGACCGATGCGCACGCTGCTCCTCTGGATGGCCCGCAACACGTGGCTGCGTGACCGGATCCCGCGGCTGCGCTTCGCGCGTCGCGCCGTGCGACGCTTCATGCCCGGCGAGGACGCCGAGGCCGCCCTGCAGGCGGCGGCGCGATTCCGGGACGAGGGCCTGGGGACCCTCTTCACGCGGCTCGGCGAGAACCTGGAGGAGATCGCCCAGGCCGGGGCCGTCACCGACCACTACCTCTGGCTGCTCGATGTCCTGCACGAACGGGGCATCCCCGGCGAGATCTCCGTCAAGCTCACGCAGCTCGGGTTCGACCTCGACCCGGCGCAGACGCAGGTCAACATGGAGCGGCTCCTCGAGCGGGCCGCGCAGCACGGCGGCACCGTGTGGATCGACATGGAGGGCAGCGACTACACCGAGCGCACGGTGGCCCTCTACGAGCGGCTCCGGGGGGCGCATCCCAACGTGGGGATCTGCCTGCAGGCCTACCTGCGGCGCACGGCCGCCGACGTGCAGCGGCTGCTGCCGCTGGAGCCCGCCATCCGGCTGGTGAAAGGCGCCTACGATGAGCCCGCCGCGCTCGCCTACCGGGCCCGCCGCCAGGTGGACGCCAACTACGCGGCGGTCGGCGTGGCGCTGCTCGAGGCCGCCGCCCGCGGGCGTCGGGTCCGGATCGGGTTCGGGACGCACGACGTGCTGCTGATCGAGCAACTGGCGGCCCATGCCGGGGCGCTCGGCCTGCCCCGCACGGCGTTCGAGGTGCAGATGCTGTACGGGATCCGGATGGACCAGCAGCGCCGCCTCGCCCGCGAGGGCTACACGGTCCGCGACCTGATCGCCTACGGGACCGCCTGGTACCCGTGGTACATGCGGCGGCTGGCCGAACGTCCCGCGAACGTCCTCTTCGCCCTCCGCCAGATCGTGGGGTAGCCGGACCCGCCGGCAAGGGCCGGCCCACCCCTGCGGCACCCGCGGCAAGGGGCCGGCCCGGTCCGCCGGCGCCCGTCGCGGGCGCGGCCACCGCGGCGGTCGCTCCTGCCGGCGCTACCCGATGCCCGGGCGCCGTCGCGGCCGCTCCTGCTGGCGCTACCCCGATGCCCGGCCGCCGGCCGCGTCATCGCGCGGCGTCTCGGCCCCGGCCCGTTCGACCGCCAGCCGCGCCAACGCCCAGTCCTGCGCGGCGATGCCCACGGACTTGAAGACCGACTGGCCGGCCGGCCGGTCCGCCCCCGTCGCCAGCAGCGTTCCGAGCTCCACCAGCCGCTCCGGCCTGAGCATGCCGGCGTCGATCGCCCGAAGCAGATCCCCGGCCTCGGCCATCGCGGCCTCCAGCCGGTCGACGGCGATCACGGCGGCGCCCGCCAGCAGCTCGGGCGGCAGTTCGCACATCGCAGGCGTGTAGGCGCCCACGGCGTTCACGTGCACCTGCGGCGCAAGATCCCCGGTGGCGAAGACCGGGGCCAGGGCGGTGGTCGCGGTGCAGACTACGTCCGCCCCTGCAACCGCCTCGCGGACGCCGGTCGCGATGACCCGGACCGCCGCGAGCTCGCCCCGCAGTCTCGTCGCGAGCGCGGCCGCGTGCGCGACGTCGCGCGATGCCACGCGGACCTCGGCGATCGGTCGGACGGCGCACACGGCGCGCACCTGGTCCGCCGCCTGCCCGCCGGCCCCGATCACCGCGAGAACCCGCGCGTCCCGCGGCGCGAGCAGGTCCGTGGCGACCCCCGACGCAGCACCCGTCCGCAGGGCCGTGAGGACGGTGCCGTCGATGGCCGCCACGGGCGCACCGGTGGGGCCGTCGAACCACAGGACCACCGCCTGGACCACGGGGTACGGCCCGCCGGCGTTCTCCGGCCGCACGGTCACCGCCTTCAGCACCGTGCCCCCGCCAGCCCGATCGGCAGCGAGCATCGCGAGGGCACTGCCGCCCCCCAGCGCGAGCCTGGTCGGCTGCTCGATCTCCCCCGCCGAGGCGGCCACGAACGCCTCGCGGACCGCCTGGATCGCGGCCGGCATCGGCACGAGCCGGCGCAGCCGCCTGCCGGAGATC
>JAKAHX010000162.1 GCA_021814735.1 Chloroflexota bacterium
GCAGGGGGTGCGCGTACAGGATCACGACGGAAATCGGGCGCTTGGCCTGCACTCCACCTTCCCTCGGATCACGCGGACCCCGGAGCCCGCTCGGGCTCTGCCGGTGCATGGTGCGCCCGGCAGGGCCCACGGACCATCCCCGGGCCGGCACATCCGGGCGCATGACGGGTCTATCGAGGGATGGGGGTATCCATTTAGCTCCTCCGGCCACAAGATGTAGGGGTGGAACGTGAGACGGATCGGCCGCTGGCGGGGCACGACTACCCTCGGGGCTGGGACGAGCTGCGTCGCTGGTTCCCTGACGAGGCTGCCTGTCTGGCCTACCTGGAACGGTTGCGCTGGGGGACGGGGTTCGTCTGCCCCGCCTGCGGGGCGCTCGGCGAGCCCTGGCGCCAGAGCCGCGGGCGGCTGACCTGTCCTGCCTGCCGGCACCAGACCACCGCGACCGCGGGCACGATCTTCGACAAGACCCGCACCCCCTTGGCTACCTGGTTCGCGGCGGTCTGGTACGTGACCAACCAGAAACTCGGGGTGAGCGCGCTCGGTCTCCAGCGGGTGCTGGGGCTGGGGAGCTACCAGACCGCCTGGACCATGCTGCACAAGCTGCGCCGGGCGATGGTGCGCCCGGGAAGAGCGCGGCTCTCGGGCGAGGTGGAGGTCGACGAGACGTACGTGGGCGGCGTCGAGTCCGGCGTGCACGGGCGGGAGACGTACACGAAGGCGGTCGTGGCGATCGCGGTGGAGGTGCAGGACCCGGCGGGGTTCGGCCGCGTGCGGCTCGGGCGGGTGCCCGATGTGTCGGCCGCGAGCCTGGTGCCGTTCGTGTGCGCCATGGTGGCGCCGGGCTCGATCGTGCGCACCGATGGGTGGCGCGCCTACAACCAGCTCGCGACGGAG
The DNA here is from genome assembly GCA_021814735.1 of Chloroflexota bacterium. Taxonomy (GTDB): domain Bacteria; phylum Chloroflexota; class Limnocylindria; order Limnocylindrales; family CSP1-4; genus JAJYNJ01. The sequence continues at coordinate 898 of JAKAHX010000162.1, forward strand.
GGCTACAGGCACGAGCGGACCGTGCTTCAGGCGAGCGGCGATCCTGCCCATGTCGCCATGCCCGGGGTGCACCGGGTGGCCAGCCTACTCAAGCGCTGGCTGCTCGGCACCCACCAGGGCGCGGTCCGCCCCGAGCAGCTCGACGCGTACCTGCAGGAGTTCACGTTCCGCTTCAACCGGCGGCGTTCCCGCTCCCGCGGCCTGCTCTTCTACCGGCTGCTCGAACAGGCCGTGGCCACCGATCCAGCCCCGTACGCGACCATTGCCCGGAAGCGCTGACCACAAGATGTTGTGGTCGGAGGAGCTAAGTGGATACCCCCCTTCGAGGGATACCGTGCGAGGCGCCAGCCATGGTTCATTCCGTGCGAGGCGCCAGCCATGGTTCATCCCGTGCGACGCGCCAGCCCCTGCCGCACCACGTACGCGGCGGCCTGGATCCGGTTCTCGAGCTGCAGCTTCTCCAGCGCGTTGTGCACGTGGTTCTTGACGGTGCCCTCGGTGATGGAGAGCCGGGCGCCGATCTCCTTGTTCGAGAGGCCGTCCGCCACCAGCCGGAGGATCTCGAGTTCCCGCCGGGTGAGCCCAGGTTCGGCAGGGTCGTCGGTGACGACCGTCCGGAGCCGTGCCGATGGCAACGGGTCCCCGGACGTCTCCCGAGCGCCGCCGCGCTGCCCCATGCGGAACTCCGCGAGCAGGCGTCCCGCGATGGCCGGCGACAGCGGCGTCTCGTCCCGCATGACCGCCCGCAGCAGGTCGTAGAGCTGGTCCGGCCGGAGGTCCTTCAGCAGGTATCCATGCGCCCCGTACCGGATCGCGTCGAACAGGTGATCATCCGAGTCGGAGACGGTCAGCATCACAACCTTGATCCCGGGCAGCTGCTCGCGGATCAGGCGCACCGCCTCAACCCCATCCATGACCGGCATCTGCACGTCCAGCACCACCATGTCCGGCCGCAGCTCGTGCGCCTTCTCCACGGCCTCCAGGCCGTTCTCCGCCTCGCCCACCACCGTCAGCTCGGGCTGCTCGGCGATGAGGGTGGCGATGGCGCGCCGGAAGAGCGGCTGATCGTCCGCCAGCAGGATCCGGATGGGCGACCCGGGCTTCGGGCCCGGGTGCATGGCGTCAATCTGCATCGCCGACCTCCACCAGCGGCCGGGCCGGCGTGCGCACCCGCGGCACGTGCGCGACAACGCGCGTGCCGCGGCCCGGCTCCGAGTCGATCGAGAGACTGCCTCCCACGAGGCCCATCCGCTCGCGCATGGTCTGGAGCCCGAAACGGGCCCCGTCGAGCAGGGTCGCGGTGACGTCGAACCCGTGGCCCGCGTCCTCGATCGAGAAGGCCACGCTCGCCTCGTCACCCTCGACCCGCACGATGGCGGACCCGGTTCGCGCGTGCTTGCGCACGTTGGCCAGCGCCTCCTGGATGACGCGGATCACCTGTACCTCCGCGTCCGGCGTGATGGCCAGCTCGTCGCGAAGGCTGGTCTCGAGCGTTGCCCGGACACCGGACTGGCGGCTGAACTTGTCGAGATACGCGCGCAGGCTCTCCAGCAGGCCTCGATCGGCCCGACTGGATTCGCGCAGCCCCAGGATCGCCTCGCGAACGTCGCGGTAGCCGTCCTCGGCGAGGTCGGCCAGGCTGGTCAGCTCGGCGGCCGCGTCGGGCGCGTCGATGCCGCCGAGCTTCGAGGCGAGGGCCCGCAGGCGCAGATGGGTGGTACCCAGGACCTGCGCGAGGCTGTCGTGCATCTCGCGGGCGATCCGGTCACGCTCCGCGAGGATCGCGCCCTGGCGCTCGGCCTCGCGCATCCGTGCGCTGGTGACGGCGATGGCTGCGAGCTCGGCCAGCGTCTGGAGATAGCCGCGCTCGCGACCGCCGAAGGGGAACTGCCCCGACCGCGCGACCCAGAGCTCCCCCAGCGCACCCTCGGGCCCGGAAAGCGTGCCGCGGGCGCTGGCCACGTCCCGGAGTCGATCGTCGCCCGGCGGCGCGGGCGAGCCATCGTCGGGCTCGATGAGGGGGCCACCGCCGAGGCGTATCAACGCCGCCCCGTCGGGGAGCAGGCTCACGCCGCCCGCCGAGGCGGGCTGCAGGAGGGAGGCCGACACCGGGTGCAGGCGGACCAGGACATCGTCGGCACCGAGCATCTCCTGTGCGTGGCGCGCGACTGCGCCCAGCACGTCCGCCAGCGGCTTCTGGCTGGAGATGCGCAGCAGGATGTCATAGAGCGCGTGCCCCTCGGCCTTGCGACGCTGGAGGTCGCGGACGAGCTGGCCGATCTGGATGGAGCACGCCAGCTGATGCCCGATGTTCTGGAGCGTCGCGGAGGCGAGGAGATCGGGCTCATCAACCCCCTCCGGCAGGTGGAGCCGCAGGCGCCCCACGATCGTCTGGCCCCGGGTCAGCGGGATGTCGAGCAGGTGCGGCTGGTCCGACCCCATCGCGGTCACCGACGCATGTGGGGCCAGGACGAGCTCGCGCTCGAGCCCGGTCTCCGGCTGACCGTCATGCGCGAAGACCACCACCGAGGCGCCGGTGGCCCCGGTCCGGTCCACGACGGCCCGGAGTGCCGCATCGAGGATCGACTCCACGCCCAGCTCGCCCTGGATCGCGGTTGCCACGGCGTTGATCGCGGTCAGCTCGCGGTTCTGGCGGATGATCCGCCGTTCCGTCTGGCGGACCAGGCGGAAGATGCCGACCGCGAACGCCACGATGCCGATCGCCATCACCGTGGCGATGGCCACGTGCTCGGCCCGATGCAGCGGGTCGTTCTCGATCACCACGAAGCGGAACGACTCGACCAGGGCCAGGAAGAGGATGGGCAGCCCGATGCCCAGCCAAGTCAGGCGGCGGAATTCGGCCGTGGCTCCGCCGTCGCGGCCGTCCCGGTCCAGGGGCGTGCGGCGATGATCCTCGCGGCTGGCGGCCGTGGGCACGTGAGCCTCCCGTCTCACGCGCCGGAGGTACGGCGCAGCGGCCCGCGGCCGATGAACGCGGCCGCGGCCGGGTCGCCCTTCCGACGTCGGTCGCGGGCGAGGATACAGGCCACGGAGGGCGACGACGGAGTGACGGTCGGCCCGGTCATGGGGGCCATCCGTCGCCACGCTCGCCTGTCGGTCGGCGGTATGCAGCGGTGGCCCGTGCACCGTAGCGTCACCGGAGCGAAGGGCGCCCCTCCTGCCGGGCTGGCAGGATCGAGGAACACACCGTGGACAGCATCGGTGTGCAGGTTGGCGTCCTGCTCGCGATCCTCCTCCTGCTGGAGCGCCTGGTCGCCGCACGCCGGCATGACGGACGAGGCGGGGCAGCAGCCCTGCTCACCTGGTTCGTGCTGACCTCGGCCGTGCTCTGGTGCGGGGGCCTCCTCGCCTTCGCCGCGGTGCACGCCCTGCTCTTCGCGCTGGGATCCGATGCGGCAATGGCCGGCGCCGTGTTGTGCGCGCTCCTGCTGCTCGCCACGCCGTTCGCGATGGCCCTGGTGGTTCGGCACAGCGTGCGCCAGGGACCCTCGGGCGGCTGATGGTGCCATGAGCGAAACGGGACCAGGGGCCGGCGACCGGATCGCCGCCGGTGGCCGCCGGAGGACAGTCGCGCGCGCGGTGCGTGCCGCCGCCGGGGTCGCGCTGGCGGTCGTGCTCGGGTCGCTGGCCGTGGGTGGCGTGGCGTTCGCCGCCAGCACCTTCCACCAGGCATACGGGGCCCCGCACATCGCCGTCGACACGCAGGCATGGGCGCTGCGCAGCCCCACGTACGCCCGGTCGGCCTGCCTCGCGTGCCATGCCGGACCGGCGACAGCGCTCCGCTCGGGCGCACATGCCGCCGTCCTGTGCCAGGCATGTCATCCGCCCACGGTGGCCCATCCGGGGACGGTGCGCGGCGTCGTGACCCACCTGCCCATCCCGACCGGCGCCCTGTGCGTGACCTGCCATGGCACGACCGCCGGCCGGCAGCCCGGGTTCCCGCAGGTCGATCCCGCCACCCACTATGCGGGAGCCGCATGCCTGGACTGTCATGACGCGCACACGGCGGCCGCCGCGCGGCCCCCGGAGGTGACGCATCCGCTCGCGGACCTGCCCGCCTGCACCGTCTGTCACGCCGCCGGCGGGCTGGCGCCATGGCCGGCCACCCACCGGCCCACCCGGGACGACGTGTGCCTCGCCTGCCACCGAGCCGGAGCGAACCCACGATGAACGTCCAGCCGCCGCAGGCGGGAACC
>JAKAHX010000163.1:0-2938 GCA_021814735.1 Chloroflexota bacterium
GGCACGACCTTGACCGCGGCGTCGTACCCGAGCTGCGGGTTCGAGGTGATGTCGCGCATCGCACGGAGCGTTGCCGCGACGAACGCGCGGAGCGCGGCCCCCTTGGCCGCGATGGTCGCGGTGCCCGCGATCAGCCCGGGCCCCGGGAGCGGCACGCTCTGGTCCACGTGCAGGACCGTCACCTGCTGGCCCTGCGACTCGAGCTGCAGCGGCTCGTTGTTCGTGTAGCCGGTTGCCGCGTCGACGGCGCCCCGGAAGACCGCGGCTTCCTGGCTGTAATCCGGGTACTCGACGATCTGGACGTCGCTGGTCGACAGCCCGGCAGAGCCGAGGAGCGCCTGCAGCATGATCCAGGAGGATCCGCACTTGCACGGGGTCCCGATCCGCTTGCCCTTCAGCGCCGCGGCGCTCGTGATGCCGGAGCTCGCCTTCGCGAAGACGATGTTGGGGAACGTCCCGTAGATGGTGGCGATGTACTTGATCGGGATCCCCTGGCTGACCGCCGGGATCACGCTGGTCCCGTCGGCGATCCCCGCGTCGAGCGTGCCCTGGGCGACCAGCACCACCAGGTCCGGGTCGACCTTGTTCTCGAAGGTGACGTCGAGGCCGGCGTCGCGGTAGTAGCCGGCCTGCTGCGCCAGGTAGAACTGCGCGAACTGGATGCTCGGGATGTAGCCGAGGCCGACGGTCAGGTGGGTGAGTGTCCCGGGCGAGGCGGCGCTCACGGCAGACGATGCCGCCGGGGAGCCGGACAGGGCCGGGACCGACGACGACGGACCCCCGGACGCCCCGGCTGACGGGGCCTCGGGTGCCGAGCCGGCCGTGCTGGTGCCGGGCGAGGCCGCGGGTGTCGCGCAGGCCCCCACGAGCAGGGCCACCAGAAACAACGCGGCCAGCGGCGAGGACCAGTGGCGACGTGGCTCGGACCACCGGCGACGAGCCGAGAACCAGCGGCGAGGAGCCGTGGATCGTCGCGGTCCGGCGGGTTGAACGGAATGGAACACGGCGACCTCCTGGATCTCGTCAGCCGCGGCCGCCGACCAGGCGGCGTTCCACGAGCACGACGAGCACGTACAGCGCGATGCCCATGAGGGCGATGGTCAGCAGGGTGGCGAAGAGCAGCGGGATGTCGAACAGGCTTCCGCGGGCCAGGTTGATCAGCACGCCCAGGCCCCGGTCGCCGCCGGCCCACTCGCCGATGATGGCGCCCACGACGGCCAGTGTCACGCCCACGCGCATGCCGCCCATGATCCCGGGCAGTGCGGCCGGCAGCTCCAGCGTCACCAGCAGCTGCCAGCGGGTGGCCCGGTACGCGTGTGCCATCTCCAGGAGCCGTCGGTCCACGCTGCGGAGGCCGACCATGGTGGCCACGGCAACGGGGAAGAAGACGATCAGGGCGCAGATGACGACCTTGCTGAGGAGACCGCTCCCGAACCAGAGCGCGATCAGCGGCGCCAGCGCCAGGATCGGCGTGGCCTGCGCCGCGACCAGGTAGGGCGACAGCACGCGCTCGGCCAGGCGCGACCGCGCGAGCACGTACCCGGCGACGAGCGCGAGGCTGGCACCGACGCTGAACCCGAGCACGACCTCCAGCAGCGTCTGCGCGGCGTGCGGCTCCATGGTGCCGTCGGCCCATGCCGAGACGAACCGCGCCGCGACCACCTCCGGCGCCGGGAGGATGAAGACCGGGTACCCGCCGACGACGACGATCAGCTTCCAGGCGACGAGGAACACGCCCGCGGCGAGGGCCACGTCGATCGGGCGACGCCATCGATCCAGCCGGCGTCGACCCGCGGTGCCGCCGAGCGTGGCCCCGCCCCTGGGCCGGACGCCGGTCGACGGAATGCTGCCCCGGGCGCGGCCGGGCGTGGCGCTCACTGCGGCTCCTCCGGCGCGAACGGGTCGAACCAGGCCGGTTCGCCGAGCTCCTCGATGCGCACCGGCCGCTGGCGCTGCCGACGGCGCAGTTCCGCGGAGAGTTCCGCGGGCGTCGGGTCGTCGGTGGCTCCGGCCAGGTGCGCCCGGATGACGGCGGCGGTGGTTCCCAGGGCCAGCATGTCGATGTCCGACTCGCGCACGGCCCGGTCGATCTCCACGGGCAGGTCGGCCACCACGCGCCCCGGACGCGGGGAGAGGACCACCACGCGGTCGGCCAGCAGGATCGCCTCCGAGATCGAGTGGGTCACGAGGAGGATGGTGGTCTCGGTGCGCTCCCAGAGCCGGAGCAGTTCCGCGTTGAACCGCTCGCGCGTCAGCGCGTCGAGGGCGCTGAATGGCTCGTCCAGCAGAAGCACGGACGGGCCCAGTGCCAGCGCCCGGGCAATGGCCACGCGCTGTCGCATCCCGCCCGACAGTTCGTGCGGCCGCGCACCGGCGAACTCGCTGAGGCCCACCAGGCCGAGCAGGTCACGGACCTGCTGGTCGCGCCGTTCGCGTCCCCAGCCGCTCAATTCCATCGGGTAGGCGATGTTGCCGGCGGCGTCCCGCCAGGGGAGCAGGCGGGGCTCCTGGAAGACGAAGCCAATCTTCGGGTCCGGCCCGGTGACCGGCACGCCGTCGATCTCGATCTGCCCGCCGGCCGGACGCAGGAGGCCCGCGACCAGGCGAAGCAGCGTGCTCTTGCCACAGCCGTTGGGACCGATGAGCGCGACGATCGAGCGCCCGGGCACGTCGAACGAGACCCGGTCGAGGACCGGGAGCGTGCCGTCCGCCGTGGCGAACGAGCGCGAGACATCGCGGATCGCGATCGAAGTCAGGGTATGCCCCCCTGCTGCGGCCTCGTGTCGGGGACGGAGAAGAGGGCACGGGCGACGGCGCGCTTGCGCGCGTTCGCACGCGCCTCGCTTCTCCCATCCGGACTGTGACCGTCGGCTCCCTGCCAGGAGATCCACCGACGCGCCGCTCGCGCGATGCGTCGGGTCGTGGGCTGGCGCGCCAT
>JAKAHX010000163.1:3038-5098 GCA_021814735.1 Chloroflexota bacterium
CGGCGCGCTTGCGCGCGTTCGCACGCGCCTCGCTTCTCCCATCCGGACTGTGACCGTCGGCTCCCTGCCAGGAGATCCACCGACGCGCCGCTCGCGCGATGCGTCGGGTCGTGGGCTGGCGCGCCATCCGGCCCGCCGACCACCGGTCGGGACTTCCACCCAACCCCGAAGCTGAGGCGTGGTCCTGTGTGCGCAAGGCAGGATAGCGCATGGGCGCGGGCGCGCCTCGCGGCGGGCACCTGCGGGCATCCGCGGCAGGCACTCGCGGCGGTCACCCGCGGCGGGCACTCGCGGGCGTTCGCGGCGGGGGCACCTGTGACGGTCGACGAGCGCCCGGCCGGGCCACCTGTCCAGGAACGCGTGGCCATGGCGCCTGGCCACGGCGCGCGCGCCTGTGCCTGGCAACGGCGGCGATGGCCGGCGGATGTGGCCAACGGGGACGGGATGCCCTCCCGGTGACGGCGCGCGGCCTCCCGGCTACGCTCTGCTGATGAGCGTCCGTCGCGTCCCCGCGCCCCGGCCCGACCAACGGCCAGCGGGACGGCAGCATGCCGCCCGGCGGTCCTCGGCATGGCGGCCCTTCGACAGCCGGCCCGCGGGACGACAGCCTTCCGACAGCCAGCCCTCGGTCCGACAGCCTTCCGAGAGCCAGCCCTCGGCGTGGCAGCCGGGTGGCACGCAACCGGAGGAGATGTTCCGCCGCTCCGGTCGGCGATACGCGCCCCATCGTTCCACTGGGAGGCCTGGTCGATGCTGACCCTCGTCCTGACCCGGCACGGGTCCACCACGCGCTCCGCTCCCGAGCAGCACCTTGGGCAGCACCTGGATCTTCCGCTCTCCGAGGCCGGCCGTGCCGCCTCCCGGGCGCTCGGCGAGCGCCTCGCGGGGGTGCGGTTCGACCGGGTCATCGCCAGCCCGCTGCTCCGCGCCCGCGAGACGGCGTCGTTGGTGGTACCTGGTCGCGTGGTCGAGACGGACGCCCGGCTGCTCGAGATGGACTATGGCCGCTGGGAGGGCCTCACCTACGAGCAGATCGAGACCGTCGACGGCGAGGCGCGCCGTCGCTGGGAGGCCGATCCGGCGGGCCAGGCATGCCCGGGCGGCGAGTCCGGCGACCAGGTCGCCCGGCGGGTCGGTGCCTTCCTCGACGACCTGATCGCCTGGGCGTCCGGCTCGCCCCGTGGGGGGTCTGTCGCGTCGACCCCGGCCAGCGCGCTCGCAGCAGCCGGTCGGGTCGCCTCGGCCGGTGCACCATCCCCGGCCGGTGCGTCGTCCTCCGCCAGAGCGCCATCCCCGGCCAGTGCGTCCGACCCGGCTGGTGAGTTCGCCGCGGCGAGCGCGTCGGCCCCGGCTGGTGCGTTCGCATCGGCCGGCCCGTCGTCGTCGGCCGACGGAGCGACCGATTCCGATGCGGTCGCCCTCGTGCTCGCGCACTCCACGACCAACCGGGTCCTCCTGTGCGTGGCGCTCGGGGTCCCGGTCCGTGACTACCGGCGTCGGTTTGTGCAGGCCCCGGCGAACCTGACAGTGCTCCGGTTCCCCGGCGGCCGTGCCGAGGGAGCGCAGCTGCTGGTCGCCAACGACATCGCGCACGTCCGCGGGATCCGCGGCGTGACCTGGGGGTAGCGGCGTCACCTGGGGGAGTGCGGCGCGCCAAGTGGGGGAGCTGGGCGTCACCTGGGGGCGCGGCGTGACCTGCGGTAGCGGCTCCCGCGCCTCGCCCGTCGCGGGGGCCGCAGGTCGGTGTCAGGACGCGCGGCGCAGTCGAGCGACGAGTCCCAGGCGCCAGGCCACGAACAGCACGACGGCCGCGACGCAAGCAATCGCCATCAGCGTGTCGAACGGCGAGAGGATGCGTCGCACGTCGATCCAGTTGGCGCCCAGCACCGTGCCGACCCAGACCAGCAGGATGGTCCAGGGCACGGCCCCGAGGGTCGAGTAGAGGACGAAGCGCCCCAGGGGCATGCGCGTCACGCCCGCGGGGAAACTGATGAACGTTCTCACGACCGGCAGCAGGCGGCTGAAGAACGCCGTCTGCGGGCCCCAGCGCTCGAAGAACC
>JAKAHX010000164.1 GCA_021814735.1 Chloroflexota bacterium
GCGTGTCGGGGCGCGGCAGCAACACCTGCCGCTGTCCGAGCGCGATGGCCATGTTCATGGCCACGGTCATCCCGTAGATGTGGAAGTACGGGAGCGCGCCCAGGACCGCCTGGCCCGGCGTGGCGCCAGGGAACCACGCCGCCACCTGCAGCGCGTTGGCCACCAGGTTCCGGTGCGTGAGCATAGCCGCCTTGGGCACCCCCGTGGTGCCGCCCGTGGGCTGCAGCAGCGCCACGTCGCGGGGGCCCGCGGCAGAGGGGAACGGCTCGGCGGCCGCGCGGCTCACCAGCCGCATGAAGTGCGGCGTGGCGGGGGTATCGGCCACGGGGTGCCAGCGCCCCTCGCGCCGCGCCTTGAGCGGGTACAGGAGCCCCTTGAGCGGCGGCAGCTGCTCGGCGATCCCGACGCTGGCCACCCGACCGTCCAGGCCGGCATCCGCCCGCGCCGCGGCGACCCTGGGAACGACCAGGTCAAGGGACACCGAGACCGCCGGCCGCCCCAGCCGCATCAGCTCGGTGATCTCGCGCTGCACGTAGAGCGGGTTCATGGGCAATCCCATGGCGCCTGCCCGCAGCAGCCCGTAGAAGGCGATCACGAAGGCCGGGCTGGTCGGCAGGTGGAGACTCACGACGTCGCGCGGCCGCACCCCGAGGGACCGGAACACGTGGGCCGCGCGGTCGACCTGGCGGTCGAGGGCGGCGAAGGTGAGGTTGCGCCCGTAGAAGGTGATGGCCACCGCCGCGGGCCAGCGCACCGCGGCCTGCCGAACCAGGTCGTCGAGCGGAATGTCGGGGATCTCGATCTCCGCCGGGACCCCCGCGTCGTAGTGCGCCACCCAGGGCCTGGGTTGCGCCGCCACCGTCGCCGTCGCCATTGCCCGACCTCCCTTGTCGACCGCGGCGCCCGTGCGTCGCCGACTACACCCGGTAGCCTCCACGGTTGACCAGCTCCGCCGCGACCGACCGCCGCAGCGCGACGAGATCCACCGGCTCGCGCCGCAGGAGACGGCGGAGCCCCGCGAGCACCATGCGGCGGTCGTCGCCCTCCTGGACGCGGGCCGCCACCTCGGCCGTGCCGCGTTCCACGGCCGCCATCGAGCTCGCCACCACCAGGCGGGCCAGGTCGGCCTGCAGCGCGTCGCCCGACGCCCGTGCCCGCAGTACCGACGACTCGGCCGCGAACAGCGCGATGGCGAGATCCGCAACCCGGTACAGGACCTCCTGCTCGTCCTCCAGGCGCTCGCCGTAGCGCTGGACGGCGGCGCCCGCCGCCACCAGCAGCGCGGCCCGCATGGCCCGCACCTGGCGCAGCTCCTCTTCCAGGGGCGCGCCGTTCTCCACCGGCGGTTCCGGCGCAAGGAGTGCGTCGGCCGCGCGCTTGGCCGGACCGAGCAGGTCGAGCCGGCCGCGCATCGCGCGTCGCAGCAGCATCCCGGGCACCAGCAGGCGGTTGACCTCGTTGGTCCCCTCCCAGATGCGGTGGATCCGGGCGTCCCGGTACAGGCCGGCAACTCCCGAGTCCTCCACGTACCCGTAGCCGCCCATCAGCTGCAGCAGGTCGTCCACCACCAGGTTGAGGCCGTCGGAAGCGAGCACCTTGGCGATCGAGCACTCGATCGCGTACTCCTCCAGGGCCGCGCGCGCACGCTCGGGCTCCCCGTGCGCCCCCGCGAGGAGCGTGTCGATCAGACCGGCGCTCCGGTACGTGACCGACTCGACGGCGAAGGTGCGCTCCGCCATGGTCGCGATCCGCTCGCGGGTCAGCGGCAGGTCCAGCAGCCGCTGGCCGAACAGGCGGCGGTCGGTCGCATACGCGATCGCCCGGTCGATGGTCGGGCGCATCCCGCCCAGGCAGCCGGCCGCCAGCTTGAATCGGCCGACGTTGAGGACGTTGAACGCGACGATGTGGCCCCGGCCGATCTCGCCCAGCACGTTCTCCACCGGCACGCGCGCATCGGTCAGCGTGAGGGCGCAGGTGGAGGAGCCGCGCACCCCCAGCTTGTGCTCCTCGGCCTCGACGGTGAGGCCGGGGGTGTCGCGCGGGACGAGGAACGCGGTGAACTGCTCGCCGCCCACCTTCGCGTACACGGTGAAGAGGTCCGCGAACCCCGCGTTGGTGATGAACTGCTTGGTGCCGTTGAGCAGGTAGTGGGTGCCGTCCGCGGAGAGGTCGGCCCGCGTGCGGATCCCCTGCGCGTCCGAGCCGGCCCCGGGCTCGGTCAGCGCGTAGGCCGCGACGATCGAGCCATCCGCGAGGCTGGGCAGCCAGCGCTGCCGCTGCGCGTCGGTCCCGAAGAAGACGAGCGGCAGCGTCCCGATCCCCACGTGGGCACCGTAGGTGACGGCCAGGCTCCCCGCCTCGGCGAGTCCTTCGCTCACCAGCATCGAGGTGACCTTGTCGAGGCCCGCCCCACCGTAGGCCTCGGGCACGTCGACGCCCAGGTAACCCTGCTCGCCGAGCTCGGCCAGGAGCGCCCGGTGCACGCCGTAGTCGCGCGCCTCGACCGCCTCCTGGCGGGGGACGACGGAGTGGGTCACGAACTCGCGGACCGCGTCCCGGATGGCGCGCTGGGTCTCGTCGAGCCGCTCCGGCGTGAAGACGTCCGCGGGCTCGGCCCCGCGCACCACGAAGGCACCGCCGGGGGTTGCCGGCCGACCGCCCCCGGACGAGCCGCTCGTGCCCGCCGCGGTTCCGGCGTCCGTCCCCGCCGTCGTGGCCCGCTCGCTCACCTCGGTCATGCCGCCGCCTCTCCTTCCGTGTTCCCGGTCCCGCCGGGCGCCGCGCCGCGTTCGGCGGCCCACCGGGCCCGGGCCCGCGCCGCCTGCTCGAACGGATCGCCGTCCAGCCGCTCGATGATCCCGGCCGCCCCCTGGCCACCGCCCACGCACATGGTCACCAGCCCGTAGCGCGCACCGCGACGGGCGAGCTCGTGGATCACCTGCGTGGAGAGCTTGGCGCCGGTGGCGCCCAGGGGATGCCCGAGGGCGATCGCTCCGCCGTTGACGTTGGTCCGCGACTCGTCCAAGCCAAGCGCGCGGACCACCGCCACCACCTGGGAGGCGAACGCCTCGTTGAGCTCGACCAGGTCGATGTCGGCCAGCGAGAGGCCGGCCTGCCGCAGCGCCCGTGGCACCGCCTCCACCGGCCCGATCCCCATCACCTCGGGCGAGACACCGGCGGTGGCGAACGCCACCAGGCGCGCCAGGGGCCGCAGGCCGAGCGCCGCGGCCCGCTCGCCGCTCATCACGACCAGCGCCGACGCGCCATCGCTCATCTGCGAGCTGTTCCCCGCGGTGACCGTCCCGCTTCGGGCGAAGGCCGGGCGGAGGGCGGAGAGCGCCGCCGCATCGGTGTCGCGGCGGATGCCCTCGTCCGCCGCGAACGTCGCCGTCTCGACGCGCGGCCGGCCGGCGTCCACCGTGGTCCGGCGCATCACCACCGGCACCACCTCGTCGACGAAGCGGCCCGCGTCCTGGGCGGCCGCGGCGCGGCGGTGCGAGGCGAGAGCCCAGGCGTCCTGTTCCTCCCGGGAGACACCGTAGCGCCGTGCCACCTCTTCGGCGGTGAGCCCCATCGAGAGATAGACGTCGGGCCACGTGGCGGTCAGCCCGGGATTCGGCGAAAAATGGTGGCCGGTCATGGGGACCGCGCTCATCGACTCCATCCCGCCGGCGACCACCACGTCCGCCTGCCCGGCCGCCACGGCCTGGGTGGCGATGGCAAGCGCCTGCAGCCCGGAGGCACAGAAGCGGTTCACCACCATGGCGGAGACGCTGACCGGGAGCCCCGCCGCCAGCGCGACGGGCCGGGCGGCATTGAGCCCCTGCTCGCCCTCCGGCATGGCGCAGCCCAGGATCACGTCCTCCACCTCGGCGGGGTCGAGTCCCGGGACACGTGCCACGGCTTCGCGCACCACGGCCGAGCCCAGCTCGTCGGCGCGGGTCTCGCGCAGGGCGCCGCGCGGGGCCCGCCCGACGGCGGTCCGGACGGCACTGACGATCACGGCGTCGCGCATCGCTGGCTCCTTCAGTTCCGAACGGGCTTGCCGGTGCGGAGGAATCCTCGGATCCGGTCCCTGGTCTTGGCCTGGCCCAGCAAGCGCAGGAATGTCTCGCGCTCGAGGTCCAGGAGGTGGTCCGCGCCGACCTCCGTGCCTTCCGGCACGTCGCCCCCGCACATGACCCGGGCGAGCGACACTGCCAGCTCCCGGTCGTACGCACTCACGTACCCGCCGGCGAGCTGGTTGTGGGTGAGCGACTCGGCCGCCGCGATACCGCGGCGACCGAGCACGCGGATCGGGCGGTCCAGCGGCGGCCGGTAGCCGGTCTCGGCCAGGGCCCGCGCCACGGTGATCGCGTCCGCGACCACCCGGTCCGGGTCGGCGCTGATCCCGTCCTGGGGCCGCAGCAGGCCCAGCCGCCGAGCGTCGGCGGCGCTGGTGCTCACCTTCGCCGTCGCGATCGCCTCGAACGCCGCGGCGAAGGCGGGGAACGCGTCCGCCCACGTCCCGCCCGGGTCGCGGTCCGCCGCCCGGCGGGCCATCTCCGTGGATCCGCCACCGGCGGGGATCAGCCCCATGCCGAGCTCCACGAACCCCATGTACGTCTCCGCGGCGGCCTGCACGCGGTCGCCGGCCACGGCCAGTTCCGCGCCGCCGCCGAGGACCCGGCCGCGGATGGCCACCACCACGGGCACCTGCGCCGCGCGGAACCCGCGCATGGTGCCCTGGAAGCGCCGGACCACGCGGTCCAGCTCGTCCCACTCGTCGTCCTCGGCCTCGAGCAGCAGCAGGGCGAGGTTGGCGCCGGCCGAGAAATCGGCGGCATCGGTCCCGACCACGAGGGGGAGCCCCCGCTCCTCGGCGGTGGCGGTGGCGCGCCCCAGCATCTCGATCGTGTCGAGGCCGATGATGTTGTACTTGCCGTGGAGGTCCAGCACCAGCGCGCCGTCCACCTCGACCAGGCTCGCGGCGCCGTTGCCGGCCAGCATCCCGCGCTCGGCGCGGATGCGGCCCAGCTGCACCACGCGCGGCCGCGGTGGCACCGGCACCCGCCCGTCCGCGCCGGGGTGGCCGGCGAGGTCCGCGCCGTCG
>JAKAHX010000165.1 GCA_021814735.1 Chloroflexota bacterium
TCCTCAAGGGCGAGAGCTACCGCCTGCGGGGCAAGCGCGAGGAGGTGCTGTCGGGCGCCAAGGAACACTGAGGGGTGTACAGGTTTCAAGCGGCGCTATCTGTTCAGGTTTCCGGCGACGTTGACAAATGGCGCGCTCCTGAGGGTCGAGGACGCCCTCCGGGTCGACCACCCGCTCCCACTTGGAGCGGAAGGCCGCCCGGGCGGCCGCGGTCATGGCTGCCCCGCCATGGCGCGACTGCGCGGTGAGGCCCCCCACGCGGCCCCACGCCGCGCGCTGCTGCGGCGTCATCGCGCGCGGCCCCCGAAGAGGAGCCCCTCGTCCACCCCAAGAGCCGCAGCGGCGCGCCGGCGGAACGCGGGCCAGGGCGCGAGGCGCCCGTGCTCGATCGAGGACAGCAAGCCGGGATTCACGCCGCAGGCCCGCGCGAGCTCACGCCCAGTCATCCCTCGGGCGAGGCGAACCGAGCGAAGCATCGAGTCGGGAGTGGCGCCCGCGCGTGTCATGTGAGCGACACTAGCGGCGTCCCCGTGGCCCCGTTACCGGCTCGCCGGCCTCCCGGTGCGTGGGCTGAGCCGCCTAGTCACCCAACACATGGCGCCGAATTAGCAAGACGCGGCGCGGAATTAGCACAACAATGCACCGGCGGCCCGGCCCGATCAGGGCTCTTCCGTGCGCACGGAGAGCGCATGCTTAGGCCGAGACGGCAGGAACAACTCGCCGCCCCCGCGTGGTCAAACGCTCCAATAGGGACGGCCGCGGCATTTGCGATGAACTTCAGTGCGGCCGGTGCGGGAGGTTCGCCAGACGATCGCCGGGGCTGAGGCGCCGCGCCACCTCGCGGGCGCGCTCCGCGGCCGCGGAGGCGCCGTAGCGCTGCACCATGGCGCGGCTCTTCCAGCCCGCCACCTGCATGAGGTCGCCCTCCTGCATGCCGGCGGCGAGCATCTGGTGGGCGTACGTGTGGCGCAGCTGGTGGGGGTGCACGTGGAGCCCCACCGCCCGCCCTCGGTCGCCGATCATCTGGCGGATCCCGGAATCGGTGAGCCGCCCCTTCAGGCCCAGCCACAGCCAGGGGAGGGCGGCCTGGGGATGGTGCCGGCGCGACCAGCGCCCCACGTTCAGGTAGCGATCCAGCGCCGCCACGGCGGCGTCGCCGAGCTGGAGGGTCCGCTCCCGGCGGCCCTTGCCGACCACCCGGAGGCGTCCCTGCTCGAGATCGACGTCGTCGGTGGTCAGCCCAGCCACCTCGCCCAGGCGTGCCCCGGTGTCGATGAAGACCATGAGGATGGCGTGATCGCGCCGCCCGGCGAAGCTCTTGTCGCGCTCACACACGCCGAGGAGCTGGTCGAGCTCCTTGTCGCGCAGCACGGGGGGCGGCGCCTCCGGCAGGCGCGGCGGGCGCATGTGGGCCAGGGGGCTCTCCCGGACCTCGCCCTCCTCCTGCAGCCAGCGGAAGAACGCCTGGACGCCCCGGTACCGGTTGTGGGCGGTGGCCGGCTTCCAGCGCGCGAGCACGGCCTCGATGAACGCCTCGAGGTGCTCACGCCGGATCGCGGCCGGGCTGCGGGGCATGCCCTGCGCGGCGAGGAAGGCGTCGAGCTGGCGCGCCGAGGTGGTGTAGGTCTCGACGGTGGCCGGGGAGAGGTTGTTGGCCCGGCAACTACGGGCGAAGCTCGGGATCAGTGCGGCGAGTTCGCTCGATGGGGTAGTATCTGCGCTGCTGCCGACGGCGTCCGACATCACGAAGGTGCTCCTGCTGGTAGTCCCGAACAGACCAAGCATGCGCTCTCCAAGCGGTGAAGGTCAAGCCGGTGGCAGCAGAACTCGCAGGCATGATCTGTCAGCGAGCACGAAACGTGGGCGGTTGGCTCAGTCGGTTAGAGCGCGTGCTTGACATGCACGAGGTCACAGGTTCGATTCCTGTACCGCCCACCACACACGCAACACGATGAACGGAACCCGCGGACGGCCAGGGAGCCACAGAGAGCCCGGGTCACGGGGCTGCGAGCCCGGACGCCAACCCTCTCGTCCGCACCACCCGTGAGCGGCCGGCGAACCGGTCCGGGCGCTGCCCGTTAGCGCAGCCATCGGAGCGCGTGCACGACGGATCGTGCACGAAGGCGGGTGGAACCGCGGAAGGCACGGCCTTTCGTCCTGTCGGGACGAAGGGCCGTTTTCGTTGCAGTGGAGGTCCGGCATGGGCGAGCACCAGGCGAGTGGGAGCATCGGGGGCACGGTCGACGCGGCGACGGCCCACGCCGACGAGCCGGAGGATCTCGCCCTCGAGGCGCCGACCCTGGGCTCCGCGGAGGAGCTGCTCGACGCGCACGCCGGCGACGCGCTCGACCCGATGCGCCACTCCGCCGCGCATGTCATGGCCGAGGCCGTCCTGCAGCTGTTCCCCGATGCGAAGCTGGGGATCGGGCCGGCGATCAAGGACGGCTTCTACTACGACTTCGCCCTCCCGCGCCCCCTCACCCCGGACGACCTGGCGGCCATCGAGGAGCGCATGCGTGCGTCGATCGCCGCAGATCACCCCTTCGTCCGGTCCGAGCTGGACCCGGACGCCGGACGGGCGTTCTTCGTCGAACGCGGGCAGCCGTTCAAGGTGGAGATCCTGGACGATCTTCGCGCCGCCGCGGCGGCGGCGGGCCAGCCCGAACCCGTGGTCTCCACGTACCAGCACGGCGAGTTCATCGACCTCTGCCGTGGCCCCCACGTCGCCTCCACCGGGAAGATCGGCCCGTTCCGCCTGCTGGCCGTGGCCGGCGCGTACTGGCGGGGCGACGAGCATCGTCCGATGCTGCAGCGGATCTACGGGACGGTGTGGGAGACGCAGGAGGAGCTCGACCGCTTCCTCTGGCGGCGCGAGGAGGCGCGTCGCCGCGACCACCGCCGCCTGGGGGTCCAGCTCGACCTGTTCAGCTTCCACGACGTGAGCCCCGGCTCCGCGTTCTGGCACCCCAAGGGGCAACGCCTGTGGCGCACCCTGGAGAGCGCCATGCGCGAGCTGCAGGAGCGGCGTGGGTACCAGGAGATCTCCACCCCGGTCCTGGTCTCGAAGCGGCTCTGGGAGCAGTCCGGCCACTGGGGCCACTACGCGGAGAACATGTTCCGGCTGCAGATCGAGGACCAGGACTACAGCCTCAAGCCCATGAACTGCCCGGAGAGCACGATCATCTACCGGAGCCGGGTCCGCTCGTACCGCGACCTGCCGCTCCGGTTGTCCGAGTACGGGCGGCTCCACCGCAACGAGCGCTCGGGAGTGCTCCACGGGCTGACCCGGGTCCGCCAGTTCGTCCAGGACGACGCGCACCTCTACGTCCGGCCGGACCAGCTCGAGGCGGAGCTGCAGGCGCTGCTCGGCGAGGTGGCGGAGTCCTACGCGTGGTTCGGCCTCTCGCCGCGCTACTCGTTCGCCACGAAGCCGGACGGCGCCCTGGGCGACCCCGCGCTCTGGGAGCAGGCCGAGACGATCATCCACGACACGCTGGAGCGCACCGGCGCGCCCTACACGGTCAAGCCCAAGGACGGCACCTTCTACGCCCCCAAGATCGACATCTACATCGAGGACGCACTGGGCCGCGAGTGGCAGATGGCCACCATCCAGGTGGACCTGGTGATGCTGCCGGAACGGTTCGACCTGACGTACATCGACGAGCACGGCGAGGCGCGTCGCCCGATGGCGATCCACCGGGCGATCTACGGCTCGCTCGAGCGGTTCATCGGCATCCTCACCGAGCACTTCGCCGGGGCATTCCCGTTCTGGTGCGCTCCGGTGCAGGCCGTCGTGGTGCCCATCGCGTCGCGCCACAACGACGCGGCCGCCGAGCTCGCCGCGCTCCTCCGCTCCGGGGGGATCCGCGTGGAGGTGGACGACTCGGACAACCGGATGCAGAACAAGATCCGGCTGGCCCAGGAGCAGAAGGTCCCCTACATGCTGGTGCTGGGTGACCGCGAGGTGGAGGGCCGGACGGTGGCGGTGCGGACGCGCGCGGGCGTCCAGGAGCCGCCCGTCGGCTGGGACGCGCTGCTCGGGCGGCTGGTCGAGGAGGCCGCCGCCCGTCGACCGTGACGGCGGTCCACTCCGGTTTGCCGAGCGTGAAACGTCCGTGCTATAGTCCGCCGGGCGACCGGACCGGTCGGGCGCTGTGGCGCTCGACGCGTCGGCCGCCGTTCATTCATACCAGCATCAGCCGAGGGGATCCAGCCTGAGCCGAGACCTGCGCGTCAACCAGATGATCCGCGTGCCCGCCGTGCGGGTAGTGGACGAGGACGGTGCCCAGCTGGGCGTGCTACCCACGCACGAGGCGCTCCGGCTCGCGCAGGAACGGGGATACGACCTCGTCGAGGTCGCCCCCATGGCCGTCCCGCCGGTGGTCCGTCTTCTCGATTACGGCCAGTACAAGTACGAGGCCGCCAAGAAGGAGAAGGAGGCCCGCCGGCACCAGCGGTCGGTGGACTTCAAGGAGATCCGCCTCAAGCCGAAGATCGGCCAGGGCGATTTCGACACGAAGGTGCGCCGCGCCATCCAGTTCCTGGAGGACGGTGACCGCGTGAAGGTCGCCTGCCAGTTCCGGGGCCGCGAGCTCACGCACGCGAACCTGGGGCGCGATCTGCTCGCGAAGTTCGCCGAGCAGGTCAAGGAGCACGGCTCGGTCGAGCGGCAGCCGCTGCTGGAAGGCAAGTCGATGTCGATCGTGATCGCGTCGACCCACAAACCGAAGGCGCAGGCTGGCCAGGCACCGGAGTCCAGGACCGGGACACCGGCGGCCGGGCCGACACCGCCCGAACCGGCGGCACCCGCGCCCGCCGTCGGCGCACCTGCCGGCCACAAGCCCGCAGGAACCGGCGGCGCAACGACACCGGGCGCCGCAACCGCGACCATCACGCGCAGCACCACGGGCCGCGCGCCATCGGCCCGGACTTCGACCGCGAGGCCGGCCGTGGCGGACCGCCCCGCCGAGGGGACAGGGCCCGGTTCGGCAGGAGAATGAGCACGTGCCCAAGCTGAAGAGCCACAAGGCGACCCAGAAGCGCTTCGGCGTGACCGG
>JAKAHX010000166.1:0-2217 GCA_021814735.1 Chloroflexota bacterium
GCGGGCAGTGGAGTTCGGCTTCGACACGCTCGCCTGCGCATCGACCGGCAACCTCGCCGGCGCGGTCGCCGCGGCTGCCGCGGCCGCCGGCCTGCGCGCGTACGTCTTCGTGCCCGCCGACATCGAGCCGGCCAAGGTGCGCCAGGCGCTCGCCTACGGGGCCACGCTGGTGCCGGTGTCCGGGACGTACGACCAGATCAACCGGCTCTCGCTCGAGATCGCGGACGAGCACGGCTGGGCCTTCGTGAATGTGAACCTGCGGCCCTACTACGCGGAAGGCTCGAAGACGCTCGCCTACGAGGTGGCGGAGCAGCTGGGCTGGCGGCTTCCCGACGTGCTCGTTGCCCCCATCGCGTCGGGGTCGCTCTACACGAAGGTGGCCCGGGGGTTCGCGGAACTGGTGCGGTTCGGGCTGGTCGAGCCGCACGAGGTGCGGTTCGTGGGAGCCCAGCCAGCCGGGTGCGCGCCGGTGGCGGACGCGTTCGGAGCGGGCGCGGATCGTCCCGTACCCGTGCGGGAGCCGCGCACGATCGTCAAGAGCCTCGCGATCGGCGATCCCGCGGACGGCCAGTTCGCGATCCGGCAGGCCTGGTCGAGCGGCGGCTCCATCGAGTCGGTGCCCGACGCCGCCACCTCGGCCGCGATGCGCCGCATCGCGGCCCTGGAGGGGATCTTCACCGAGACCGCCGGGGGCTGCACCGTCGGCGCCATCGCGCTCGCGAAGGAGCGCGGCGTCATCCGGCCCGGCGACGAGGTGGTCGCGCTCCTCACCGGGAACGGGATGAAGACCCCGGAGGCGCTCGCGGACCCCGCCAGCGACGCGCTCTTCGACGGGGACGAGATCCGCGCAGGGGTACGTATCCCGGCCACGTACGATGCCTTCGAGGCCTGGTACGAGGCGCGCGAGGGGGTGTCGGCGGCCTGACGGCGGAGGGCGCCGGGGGAGCGGCGCCTGGGCCGGAGGTGCGCCGGCCTCGGGGGAGCGCCGGGCGGAGTGGCGGCGCCGGGGGCTACTCGGCAAGCTGCGCGGCGAGGGCCTCGGCCTCAGTGACGGGCTGCCGACAGGAGAAATCGCGGCAGACGAAGGCCGTGGGCCGACCCCTGAGCGCGAACCGGCTCTGCAGCAGCTCGATCCGGCTCTCGGCCGGGTTCTCCGAGGCGGCCACCACCCGGTGAGGATGGAAGCCGCGTGTCGCAACGCGGAGCAGCGTCTGCGTCCCCGGGTCTGCCAGTGGCCCGACGATCGCGACCTCGTCGATGGCGGCCGTGGCGAGGTCGATCGCCTGGAGCCATGCCGCGAACGCGGTCGGGTGGCGGGCGGCCAGGCTCGCCACCGGGGCCAGGGCCGACTCGGCGGCCGCGCGATAGGCCTGTTCCCCGGTGAGCGCCGCGAGCCGCAGCAGGACCGACGTCAGCATCGCCCCCCCGGACGGCAGCGGGCCGTCCTCCAGGCTGCGCGGCCGCGCGATGAGCGCCTCGTGGTCGTCCGCCGTCTCCCAGAACCCCCCGGCCGGGTCGGCGAAGTGTGCCAGCGCCGCGTCCACCAGGGAGCGCGCCGCCACGAACCAGCGCTCGTCGAACGTCGCCGCGTACAGCGCGAGCAGGCCGTCCGCGAGGTGCGCGTGGTCCTCCAGGTACCCGGGCAGGGTGGCGCGACCGTCGCGCCACGAGCGGCGCACGCGCCCGTCGGGCGCGACCAAGAGCCGCAAGGCCGCATCACCGGCGGTCGTGGCGGCCGCCAGGTCCTCCGGTCGGCCAAGGACGCGCGCCGCGTCGGCGAACGCGCCGATGGCCAGCCCGTTCCACGAGGCCACTGCCTTGTCGTCGCGGGCCGGCTGCGGCCGGGCCGCGCGCGCCGCCAGGAGGCGCAGACGGGCGTCCTCGAGGCGCGCGGCCGCCTCGTCCACCTCCAGCCCGTGCATGGCGGCGACCACCGCGGTGTCGGCGGCACGGTACAGGACGTTGCGGCCATCCCAGCGGCCGGCACCGGTGACCCCGAAGGCGGTCGCCGCCAGCGGCGCCACGGGGCCGAGGACCTGCACCAGCTCGTCGAGGGTCCAACCGTAGGTGGCGCCCTCCGTGCCGGCCGCGTCGGCGTCCTGGCTTGCCGCGAAGAGCCCCTCCGGGGTGGTCATCTCCCTGCGGAGATAGGCAAGCGCCCCCTCGGCGATCCGGGCGTGCCGCGGCTTCGCCGTCAACTGGTAGGCGTGCAGGTAC
>JAKAHX010000166.1:2317-5042 GCA_021814735.1 Chloroflexota bacterium
CAGGCTGCGTACCCGATCGACAGGAAGATGGGCCGATCCTCGGCACGCGCCCGCGCGAGTGCCTCCGGTCCCCACGGATACCAGTCGACCGGGTTGTGCGCGTGCTGCAGGAGATACGGGCTGGTCTCGCCCGCCAGGTGGTTCATCGACGCTCGCGGGCATGGTAGTCGCGCGAGGCGCCAGCCGATAGCGGCCGCGGGAGCCACGGCCACCGGGCGGATGCCCTGGCCGGGAGAGGTCCGGCGGGCGTGGGAGGGGGAACACGCCCGCCGGCAGGGCAATGAGCAGCGTCAGGCGACAGCGGCCGCGTCCTCGACCACGTCCTCGGACTCCTCGCTGGGAACGGTCCCGAGCGCCTCGGCCTGAGCCTCGAGCGCGTCCGCGGCCGACTCCGCCGCGTAGTCCTTCTTGCGTCGCCCGGAGAGCATCTCGACCGAGCTCGCCACGATCTCGGTGCGCCAGTGGCGTGTCTTCTTGTCGTCCTCCCACTGGCGGGTCTGGATCCGTCCCTCGACCGCCACGAGCTGGCCCTTGCCGAGGTACTGCGAGCAGATCTCGGCGAGGCGGTCCCAGGTCACCACGTTGTGATACTCGGCACGCTCCGAGCCGGCCCGGTAGTCGTGCGTGGCGATCGAGAACTGCGTGACCGACTTCCCGTTGGCGAGCGACCGAAGCTCCGGGTCCCTCGTCAGCCGGCCTGTGAGCATCACCCGGTTCATCCATGACCTCCTGGGCGCCGCAGGGCGCCGTGCCGATGGCGGGCGGCGGGTGTCGGCGGTGATCGACGGCTGCCTCCGGCGGCCGCGAGCTGGCCGGTCGTGGGCCCGCGCACGGCCCGGGGGCCTGACCCGGTCCGTTCGCCTTGGCCGTGACCGACACGCGGATCGTACGGAGCTGTCCTTCGCGGCCCCCCTACCGCGGCTCGACCGGCCGTTCACGTGCCCTTATCCGGGCCGGCGCCCCGCTGCGCCCCCGCAACCCCGGGCCAACTCATCGGGCGGATGCACCGGCTCGCCGGCGCGGACGACGGGATCCATCCGCCAGGCCAGATGCCCCGAAGAGATGGCGAGTGCCGGCAGCGCGCCGGAGCCCGAGGTGAGTACCGTGACCGTCCGCCCGATCGCCGAGACCATCGGGATCCGCAAGGACCAGCACATCGACATCGCCGCGCGTGCGTCCTCCCTGCACGCCGGCAACACCGGCCTGCGCGGGTACCGCCTCCGCCACCGCGCCCTTCCGGGCCGAGACCTCGCTGACGTCTCGCTGCGCACTCCCGTGCTCGGCCGGGAACTGGACGCGCCGCTCCTCGTGTCCTGCATGACCGGCGGCACGCCGCGAGCCCGCGAGATCAACGAACGCCTCGCCCTTGCCGCGAGGGACCACGGGGTCGCGATGGGACTCGGATCAGGTCGCGCACTGCTCGCCGATCCATCGTTGCTGCCAACCTTTCGCACGGCTGCCCGACCTCCGCTCCTGCTCGCCAACCTGGGCGCTGTCCAGCTCCGGCTGGGTCTCGGGCCCGACCATGCGGAGCACCTGGTCGACATGCTGGGCGCCGACGGCCTCGTCCTCCACCTGAACCCGCTGCAGGAGGCGGTCCAACCGGGCGGGGACACGGCGTTTGGCGGCGTGGCGGAGCGGATCGGCGCCGTGGTCGACCGGCTGCGCCCCCGCCCCGTGATCGTCAAGGAGGTCGGCTCCGGCCTGGCACCCGACGACGTGACCGCGCTGGTCGCCGCGGGCGTCGCGGCCGTCGACGTGGCCGGCGCGGGTGGCACGAACTGGGCGTCGGTCGAGGGGCAGCGCGATCCCAGGGCCGGGCAGGTGGCCGCCGCCTTCGCCGACTGGGGGTGGCCGACGGCACGGGCCATCCGTCACGCCTCGGCACCGGCGAGGTCGGCGGGCGTCGAGGTGATCGCGAGCGGCGGGATCACCGACGGGGTGGAAGCCGCCATCGCGCTGGCGCTCGGCGCGACGGCGGTGGGCGTCGCGCGCCCCTTCCTGCTCGCGGCGTTGGAGGACCGGGTCGACGAGGCGCTCGGCGTCTTCCTCGACCAGCTCCGGATCGCGGTCTGGCTCACTGGTCACGGCGCGCCGTCCCTGCTCTCGCCGGCGGACCTGGTGGAGGCATGACGATGCGCCTGGCCTACCTCGCGCTGTTGCTCGTGTCGGTCGTCGGCGTGGTCGCGCTGGATCGGCGGTTCGGCGCCGGCGTCACCCGGCGGGCCTCGCTTCCGCGCCTGGCCCGGGCCGCGGGCACGGTCCTCGTCGTCTTCCTCGCCTTCGACCTGGTGGGGGTCGTGCGCGGATGGTTCGCCACCGAGCCCGCCCGCGTGGTGCTGCTGCTGCCGCCGGGAATCCCGCTGGAAGAACCGATCCTGCTCGCGTTCCTGGCCCTCCTGTCCGTGGCGATGTACGCGGCCTTCCGGGGTGAGCGACGTGCCTGAGTACACCGTCGCGGCGGCGACCGTGCTGCTGCTCGCCTCCGCCGTCGCCTGGCGACGTGGTGTCCTCGCCGAACGTGCCGCATGGGCGACGCTGGGGATCTTCGCCGTCCTCACCGTGGCGGCCGACCTGGTCCTGACCGGGGTGCCCATCGTCACGTACGCGCGGGCGCAGCGCAGCGGCGTGGGGTTCGGTCCGATGCCGGTCGAGGACCTCGCGTACGGGCTGGCGCTGTGCCTGGTCGCGATGGTCGCCTGGCGGCGCGGCCATGACGACGCCA
>JAKAHX010000167.1 GCA_021814735.1 Chloroflexota bacterium
GCCAGCTCCTCGTGCAGTGCCCGCGCGCGGGCCACGATGGCCGTCACCTCGGCGAGGAGCCGTCGTTCGGTGGCGCACGGGCCGCTCGCCGCCACCTCGCCCGTCTCCGCGGGATCGACCGCCCCATTGGGGTCCGCGGAGGCGCCCCGCCCGTGCCCATCCGCCGGGAACGGTTCCCCGGCGTCGCCGGTCCGGCCACCCGACGCAGCGCCCGGGCTGCCGGAGGTGCCGCCGATCCCGGCCGCTGCGTGGATCGGTCCCGCCGGGTTCCCGGGGACCTCGTCCGGGCCCCCGGAGGAGGCAAGCGCCCGGAGGGGCGGCGCGCCGACGCCCACGCCGACGGCGACGCCCACTGCATCCGCGGGGGCTCCTGCGGCGTCGACCCCTGGCGCGTCGGCGGCGCCGCCGGTGGTGGCGGTCGCCAGGAGGTGCCGCAGGACGGGATCGTCGCCCGTGGCGACGGGCACCGCGACGGGGGTCGCGCCGGGGTTCGAGGCGGGGACGGCGATCGGCCGCGGGTACGCCGGTGTGGCCGGGCCGGCGGCGAACTCTATCGGCCGGACCGCGCCGGGCCCCACGGAGCGGCCGGGGGCGGGCTCCATCGGCCGGACCGCCACGGGGTCGCTGCGGTCCAGCGTGGGCGCAGGTTCCCGGGGGGGCAGGGCATTGCGGGTGATCGTCAGGTGCACTTCCGCGGGACGCCGCGCTGCGACCAGGCGGACCACGAACCCGACGATCGTCGCGCCGATCACCACGCCCGCCGCCACGAGCGCGGGGCCGGGAAGGCTCATCGTGAGCCGAGTCGCGCAGACGGCGTTGGGCGTCGCATCCTGGAACGCCAGCCTACGGGTTCCACGGGGCCCGCGTCAATGCGGAGCGCGCGCCGGGCGCGCGCCTTCGGGGCGGCGGCCGCGCGTCAGGGAGCCGCGGGGGCCGGGATGCCGGACGCGATCGGCGCCGGCGATGTGCCACCCGCCGATGGCGCCGGGCTGCCCGACGGCCCCGGGATGCCAGACGGCGCCGCGCTGCCCGATGGAGCCGGGCTGGCGGACGGCGCGGCGAGCGCGTCGTCGATGGCCTTCGAGATCGTCCCGAGGTCCCACGAGGCCACGGGCGTGCTGTTCACCAGCACGGTGGGCGTCCGATCGATCCCCGCCGAGAGCGCGGCCTGCGTCTCCGACTGCACGGCCTTCGTGCGTGCCGGATCGGCCATGCAGGCGTCGAACTTCGTCCGGTCCAGCCCCAGCCGGTCGGCGATGCCGTTCAGCAGTGAGCGCGAGAACGTGCCGCCGTTCTCCACGGGTCCCTGGTTGGCGAAGAGGTACTCCTGGTAGGCCCAGAACTTGCCCTGGTCCTCGGCGCAGTTCGCCGCCAGCGCTGCCTGCACCGACTCATCGCCCGACGGGTTGGACGTGGGCCCGAGGAACGCCAGGTCGTGGATCACCATCCGGACCTCGCCGGTCCGCACGTACTGGTTGACCAGTCGCGGCTCCACCTCGCGCGCGTATGCGGCGCAGTTGGGGCACTGGAAGTCGACGTAGACGTCGAGCGTGACCTTCGCATTCGCCTGGCCGAGCGCCCGACCGGACGCCAGGTCCGCCGGCGCCGGCTCGGCCGGTGCCACCAGGCTGACCGACGACGGTGCGCGGTTGGCCAGGATGACCGCCGCGAGCACGACCACGCCGACCAGGACGGCGGCTGCGGTGACCAGCGCGATGGGGGAGCGGAGCAGGCTCCCGCCTCTCGCAGGCCGTCGGCTGCCTCGCGAGCCTGCGCCAGGCCCGCCGTCGGATCGGCTGGCGGGTCGCCGCTGGTCCCGCTGCGCCGCGCGCCGCTGTCTTCGGGTGATCACGTCCGGGGACGGTCGCTGCGTGCTCAGATCAGGTGCCTCCTTTCGCCTCCGCGGGGAGGGTCCGGTGGGCGACCGGCGACGTCAAGGACTGGATGGCCCGGGGCCGAGGGGCGTGTTGGCGGCCCACGGCACCGGCGGCAGGGGCGGCCGGCGGGCTGGCGGCGAGGGCCGGGGATCATCGTCGGCGACGAACGTCGGCGACGAGGGCTGACCGGCGGCTTCGGCGATCCCGGCCGGCGACGAGGGGTCACCGGCGGTGTCGGCGATCCCGGCCGGCGACGAGGTGCGACCTGCGGCGTCGGCGATCACGGCCGGCGACGGGCCAGCCAGCATGCCGGCCCGGAGAGGCGCGGTGCCGCCGGCTGGAGGCTCGTCACCCGCGCGTCGTCGGCCAGGACGTCGAGGGTCTGCGGCCACTCCGACAGCAGCCATCCGCCCCGTTCCAGGGCAGCCACGGCGGCACGCAGCACGTCGAGCTGCCCCATGTCACCGGGCGTCGCCGGGTCGGCGGCCACGACCGCGACGCGGTACCGGCCTGCCGGGAGCAGCGCAATCTCGTCCGGGCCCACCACGTCCCAGGCGAACGGCGGCACGAGGGTTCCCGGCCGCGGTGGCGGCCCGAGCCAGGCCGCGGGTCCCGGTTCGGCCCGCGCGGTGACCTGTGCCACCCACGCCCGTTGCAGCTCCGTCTCCTCGCGCCGCTGTTGCACAACCGCGCCGTTGCGCCGGTCCGCCTCGGTGCGCAGTCGAGCGATCCGCGCGGGCGACCCGTCCGCACCGGCAGCAACCAGGGTGGCGCCGGCATCGAGCAGGCGAGCCTCGGGGAGCGACGAGGGACCGGGCCCGTCGCCGGCGTCCCGCGCCGGGGTCGGCGTGGGCCGCCTCGTGGTGTCCGGCGGCAGCGCGGCGCCCAGCGGTCGCTCCGTGCGCGCGGCCAGCGCGGCAAGTGCAGCAGTCGTGGCCGCCAGGGAGGGACCGGCGAGCAGGAGCGCGCTGGCGCCCATCGGCTCGACCACGTCCACCCATGCGTCCAGCGGCTCACCCGACGGGAGGGACCGCCCCGAGTCGTCCACCAGGACCCCGGTCCACGTCTCGAGCCCGGTCTCCAGGGCGGCGCGGGTGGCGGCCTCGCTCTCGGCGATGCTCCCCATCCCCTCGATCCTGATGATCTCGGCACCGGCGTCGGCGAGCATGCCGACGTGCGCCCGATGCTCCTCCGCGGCCGTGGCGCCATCCGGGGCCGTCTCCGCCGTGCCGATCCCCTCCAGGGGCAGGACCGCGGCGGCCAGTCGGAGCGGAGGCGCGGGCTCGCCGTTGCGTGCCGGCCGCGATGCGTCGTCGGCCTCGTCCGCGGCCAGGCGAACCAGGTCCAGCGCGAGGCCGATCCATTCGCGACCCCGGCGCGTGGCACCCAGCCGCGACAGCGCCCGTCGATGCAGCGCGCCGGTCGGTGCCGTCAGCACGTCACTGCCGGCCAGGGCGAGGTCGCGGTACAGGGCGCGGACGGCAGCCGGCTCGCGGACGAGGGGTGGCGCGGCCCCGGGCGTGGGCCGGAGCACGATCCCGCGGCGGGCCAGTTCCGGCTCAGGATCCCCGTCCAGGACGAGGACCAGGCGATCCAGGCTGCGCACGGTCCTGTCCCCGACGGTCAGGCGAGGTCGGACAGGGCGCGCCGTCCCGAGAACCCGGCCGACAGCTCGTGCCACCAGGCGATCTCGTCCTCGCCCAGCCGCCAGCAGAGCCAGACCTGTCGACCCGACACGAGTGCCGGGAAGTCGACCAGGCCGGTGCGGATGTCGCGCAGCGTGATCCCCCAGGCGTCGATCCGGGCGACGGACCGCTCCATGCGGCCGACGAGCTCGCGGATACGTGCCTCGTGCACCGGCCGGCGGGCGTCGGCCTCCGGAGAGCCGTCCGATGCCAGCGTCTCGCGGAACTCGCGCTGCACCTGCTCGAGCGTGTCCCGATCCGCCTTCAGTTGCTCGAGGACAGGACGCAGCTCGCGGAGCCGCTCGTTGGCCGCGTCGATGTCGTAGAAGCGCGCCATGCGCCGATTCTCGCACGGGTCGCGCAGGCGGGGCCGCGAAGCCAAGTGCCAGGGACCTGCCCGCGGTCGGGGCGCGGCGGATCGGCCGGCCGTCGCCGCTCAGGTCTCCGGCTGCCCGGCCTCCACGGGCTCCGGGGTGTCGTCCCCGGTGGAGCGCGTGTCCGTCTCCGGCGTCCAGTGCGTGTCCAGCAGGTAGCCGATCCCCTGGAAGGTCCGGATGGGGCCGCTCGATCCGACGGGAATCCGCAGCTTGCGGCGGAGCCGGCTCACCCAGATGCGCAGGTAGTTGAACTCGCTCCCGTACTGGGATCCCCAGACGGCCGTCAGCAGCTGGGTGTGGAGCACGACGCGATCGGCGTGCGTGGCGAGCTCCTGGAGGAGCAGCCATTCCGTGCGCGTGAGCGCGAGCCGCTCGCCGGCCCGGGCCACCGTGCGGCGCCCCAGGTCGATCTCGATATCTGCGACCCGCACCACGCGGGCGGGTCCCACCGGCGTCCGGCGCAGCACCGCGCGGACCCGGGCCGCGACCTCGTCCGGGTGGAACGGCTTCGCGATGTAGTCGTCCGCTCCCTGGTCCAGCCCGCCCGCGATCTCGCCTGGCATGCCCCGGGCGGTCAGCAGGATTACTGGCACCGGCGAGATGGCGCGCAGGCGGCGGAGCACGGTCAGGCCATCGAGGTCCGGCATCATGATGTCCAGGAGTACCAGGTCCGGGTGCAGCCGCTCGAAGGCGGCCAGCGCGGCGTTGCCCCCGGCCGCCGTCTCGACCTCGAAGCCCTCGTCCGCGAGGGCCGCGGCGACGAGCTTGCCGACCCAGGGCTCGTCGTCCACGACCAGCACCAGGCGCTTCGATCGCACTCCCTCCTCCTTCCCTGGCAGGGACGCGTGTCTTGGGCGTGGCGCAATGGTAGTGCGCTGCAGAAGCCCGTTGTGACCCCGTGGGCATCCATGGGGTGCGCGTCGAGCCCTCCATGGATCGCGCCGCGGCCGTCCGATGCGCGGCGGCCCGCCCGTGCCGCTACCCTTGCACCGGGCCGGTAGCTCAGCGGTCAGAGCAGGGGGCTTTTAACCCTCGTGTCCTGGGTTCGAATCCCAGCCGGCTCACC
>JAKAHX010000168.1 GCA_021814735.1 Chloroflexota bacterium
CATCCCCTGCAGGTACGGAAGCATGAAGGCGAAGACCTGGCTGACGCCGAACGCCTCCACGAACGACGCGATGCCGTAGAGCGTGAGCAGGACCACCCACGACTGGCGCGCCCTCGTGCCATGCGCCGCGCCGGTCGCCGGGCCACTTGCCACGCCAACGGCCGGGCGATCCCCCCTCCCTGCCGCCGGGCCATTCGCCGCGCCGCCAGCCGGCCCGCTCCCCCTCTCTGCCGCCGGGCCACTCGCCGCACCAACGACCGGGCGTTCCCTGGCGCCGATCCCCGTGGGCCCCTTCACATCCCGCGGGCCTGGCGACGATCGAGCAGGAGCTGCAGCCGGTCGAGGGCATCGCGCAGGCGGAGCGCGTCGTCCGAGTCCCACGCGTCGAGCACCGAGTCCCGCGCACCGAACGCGGCGCGCGCCCGCCGGGCGGCCGCCAGCAGGTCGGCCCGGTCACCGTCCTCGAAGGCAACCACCAGCGGCTCGAACAGCGCGGCCCAGCGCGCCTGCCCCAGGAGGCGCAGCGACGCGGTCGCGTCCCGCACCAGTCGCGCGACCAGCAGCGCCGCCTCGTCGAGCGTCGGGTCCTGCCAGCGAGGCGGTCCCGGAGGGCGACCCGGACTCACCGGACCGCGTGACAGCCCGCGAGCCAGGACAGGTCGCGCGAGCGCGAGGGCAGGCCTCTCACGCGCGACCGGTGGGTGGCGGGAAGGGCGGCACGACCCCGCTGCCGGGCGCCGCGGAGGTTCGCTCGAGGGTGAGCGTCATCCGCTTGCGCTCGGAACCCGCGATCAGGATGCGCAGCGAGTACTCCCCGGGTTCCGCGAACGTCAGGTTCCACAGGTCGAGGGCGAACGTCACCGACGTGTCTCCCCCGCCCGTGGCCCAACCGTCCGCCCGGATCTGCGCCTCGGCACGCGACAGCTCCGTCCCGTTCGGGGCAAGCAGGACGAACCGCAGCTCGTGGTCCTGACCGAGCTCGGCCGCCGTGACGGTCAGGCCGATGACCAGCGCCAGGTGCGGATGCACCAGGGGGAACGATGGACCGCCGATGCGGGTCACCCCGCCGCCGAGCACGTTGAACTTCTGGCCCGGGCGGGCGTCCGCCGCGTCGGCGAGAAACGCGAAATCGATGGATGGCATGGGTGGATCCTACCGTGCCGCACCGCGCCCCTGCCGGCCCGCGTCGAACGGCGTGGCCCGGGCGTCTACGCCTCGATGGGGTGCCGTTCGGCCTCGGCACGCTTTGCCACGTGGCGGGCGCTGGGCGGCCGCCCCGCCCCGCGTGGCGCCACGCGGCCCGCGGCCTCGGCGAAGGTGACGTCCGTGAGCGGCACGAGCGGCTCGCCGCGCAGCACGCGGCCGAGGTACTCGCCGGTGGCCGATCCCGGCACCTCCGCCACCCGTTCCGGCGTCCCCTCGGCCACCACCAGGCCGCCGCGCGCGCCCCCTTCCGGGCCCAGATCCACGATCCAGTCGGCGGTCTTGATCACGTCCAGGTTGTGCTCGATGACCACCACCGTGTTCCCCGCGTCGACCAGGCGGTGGAGCACCTGCAGGAGCTTCTCGACGTCGGCGAAGTGGAGACCGGTGGTGGGCTCGTCCAGCACGTACACGGTCCGGCCGGTGGCCCGCCTGGAGAGTTCCGTGGCGAGCTTGACCCGCTGCGCCTCCCCGCCCGAGAGCGTGGTCGCCGGCTGGCCCAAGTGGATGTACCCGAGACCGACGTCGTTGAGGGTCTGCAGCCTGTGGCGGATGGCCGGCACCGCCGAGAAGAGCTCCAGGGCTTCCTCGACCGTCATCTCCAGCACGTCCGCGATGGACCGGCCCTTGTAGTGGATCTCCAGCGCCTCGCGGTTGTAGCGCTTGCCCTTGCAGACCTCGCAGGGGACGTAGACGTCCGGCAGGAACTGCATCTCGATCTTGATGATCCCGTCGCCCTTGCAGTTCTCGCAGCGGCCCCCCTTGACGTTGAAGCTGAAACGCCCCGCCTTGTACCCGCGCAGGCGCGCCTCCGGCACGCCGGCGAAGAGCTCCCGGATCGGGCCGAAGACGCCCGTGTAGGTGGCCGGGTTGGATCGCGGCGTGCGGCCGATCGGGCTCTGATCGATCTCGATCACCTTGTCGACGGCGGCCAGCCCATCGATCCGGTCGTGCTCGCCTGGCTCCTCCCGGGCACCGTTGAGCGCCTGTGCGAGCCCCCGGTACAGCACTTCCGTGACCAGCGTGCTCTTGCCCGACCCGGACACGCCGGTCACGACGATGAACGTGCCCAGCGGGAAGGCCACGTCGATGTTGCGCAGGTTGTGGGCACGGGCCCCGCGGACCACCAGGAAGGAGCCGTTGCCCGGGCGCCGTCGCGCGGGGATGGGCACGAACGCCTCCCCGCGCAGGTACGCGCCGGTGAGGGAACGCGGCTCGGCGATGATCGCCTCCGGCGGTCCCGCCGCGACCACCTCGCCGCCGTGCTCGCCAGCTCCGGGTCCGATGTCCACGACCCAGTCGGCCGTGCGGATGGTCTCCTCGTCGTGCTCCACCACGATCAGCGTGTTCCCGAGGTCCCGCAGGCGGGTCAGCGTCGCGATCAGCTTCGCGTTGTCGCGCTGGTGCAGCCCGATGGAGGGCTCGTCCAGGATGTACAGGACGCCCATCAGGCTCGAGCCGATCTGGGTGGCCAGCCGGATGCGCTGGGCCTCGCCGCCGGAGAGCGTCTGGCTGGTCCGGTCGATGGTCAGGTAGTCGAGCCCGACGTCCACCAGGAACCCGAGCCGCGCACGGATCTCCTTGAGCACCTGGCGCACGATCGTCGCCTCGCGCTCGCTCAGGCGCGCCGGCAACCCCGCGGCCCAGTCGAGCGCATCGGTCACGGAGAGCGCACTGATCTCGGCAATGGTGCGGCCGTCGATCGTGACGCTGAGCGCCTCGGGGCGCAGCCGCTTGCCGCCGCAGGCCGGGCAGGGTCGCTCGACCATGTAGCGCTCGATCTCGGACTTCACGTACTCCGAGTCCGTCTCGCGATAGCGACGCTCCAGGTTGGGCACCAGGCCCTCGAACGTGGCGTCATACGTGTTCTCGCCGCGCTCGTGCTGGTAGCGGACCACCACGCGCTCGCCCCGCTCGGCGTAGAGCAGCAGGTCCAGCGCCTCCGGCGACAGCTCGCGCACCGGGACGTCCGTGCGGAAGCCGTGTCGCTCCGCGATCGCCTCGATGATCCGCAGCTGCCAGGAGTTCTCCATCGGCATCCGGGTCCATGGCTGCAGGGCGCCCTCCCGCAGCGAGAGGTCGCGGTTGGGAATCAGCCGGGCGGGGTCGATCTCCAGCCGCACGCCGAGGCCCGTGCAGGCCGGGCAGGCGCCGTGTGGCGAGTTGAACGAGAAGCTCCGGGGCTCCAGCTCCTCCAGCACGGTGCCGTCGAACGGGCAGCTGTACCGCTCGCTGAAGCGCTGCTCCTCGAACGCGCCCGCCTCCGCCGGCGCGACGACCATCACGCCCTCACCCAGGCGCAGCGCGGTCTCCACCGAATCCGCCATCCGCCCGAGGTCCGGGTTCGGGTGCTCAGGACCGTAGGGCACGCCGTCCGGGTCCGCGTGGCGGACGATCAGGCGATCCACCACCACCTCGATGGTGTGGCGCTTGTACTTGTCGAGCGAGCGCACCTCGTCCAGGTCCAGCAGCTCCCCGTCCACCCGGACGCGCACGAAGCCCTGCTTCCGTGCTGCCTCGAAGACGCGGTCTCCCTCTGTCTTTCGGTCCCTGACCAGCGGCCCGAGGATCAGCAGGCGGGTTCCGTCCGGGAACTCGCTGATGCGATCCACGATCTGGGGAACGCTCTGGCGCGCGATCTCACGGCCGCACCTGGGGCAGTGTGGGTGACCGACGCGGGCGAAGAGCAGGCGCAGGTAGTCGTAGATCTCGGTCACGGTTCCCACGGTGGAGCGCGGGTTCCGGCTGGCGCCCTTCTGGTCGATGGAGATGGCCGGGGAGAGCCCATCGATCTGGTCCACGTCCGGTTTTTCCATCTGCCCGAGGAACTGGCGCGCGTAGGCAGAGAGGCTTTCGACGTAGCGCCGCTGCCCTTCCGCGTAGATGGTGTCGAACGCGAGGCTCGACTTCCCGCTCCCGGAGAGCCCCGTGATCACCACGAGCCGGTCGCGGGGCAACTCGACGGTGATGTTCTTGAGGTTGTGCTCGCGGGCCCCGCGAACCACCAGCAGTTCCTGCGGCATACGGGATTAGTGTAGCCGGTCGGCACGAAATAGCACAGATGTGCTAGTCCTCGAACGACGGCAGGCGCTGCCCCTCGAGCCAGGCCTCGGCCTCGCGCCTGGGGCGCACGAGCACGGCCCGGCCGTGGCTGATGGCGACCTCGGCGGGCGCGGCGTGCGACAGGAACCATGGCATCGACTGCGTGTATCCGTAGGCCCCCGTGTCGAGCGCCACCACGAGATCGCCGGGACGGGGCTCCGGGAAGGCGTCGACCCGGTCGAGCACGTCCAGCCCGGTGCAGAGGGGACCCACGACGTCCACGGGGACGCGCGGGCGGACGGCGGGTGCTGCGGCCGGTGCGTCGGGGGGCACGCTCGACCGGCCAGGGGGATCGGCCGAGCCACCGGCGGTGCCGATCGAGTCGGCTTCGGGCGCTGCGAACGCCGGCTCGGACCCGTCCGTCCGAGCCGCCGGGATCAGCCGGAGCCGATGGCGGCGCCCGACGAGCGCCGGGGCCAGCAGGTGGTTGATCCCCCCGTCGAGCACCGCGACGCGCCGCCCCGGCAGGCGCTTCACGTCCACCACCCGCGCGAGGTACGCGCCCGCGGGCCCCACCAGGAACCGCCCCGGCTCCAGGATGACGCGCACGCCGCGCGTGACCGGATCCGAGGCCAGTGCCTCGTCCAGCTGGGCGAGGAGCGTGCCCAGACGCGCCGTGTCGAGCGGGATGTCGTCGTCCGCGTACGGGATCCCGAGACCGCCGCCCGCGTCAACGACCCTGAGCGCGAAGCCCGCCTC
>JAKAHX010000169.1 GCA_021814735.1 Chloroflexota bacterium
CGGCCCCCTCCTGGTCGCCGTCCCGTCGCATCCGGATCGACCGCGCCACCGCGTCATGGAAGCGATGGATGCGGCCCGGCAGGTCCTGCCCGAACCGGGCCACCAGTCCCGCGGTCGCCTGCGCGTCGGCCAACGCGCGGTGGCTCGTCTCCTGCGCGACGCCGAAGAACCGCGCGAGGTCGCCCAGCTTGTAGCTCTCCTGGTCCGGGTAGCCCTCGCGGGCAAGGACCAGCGTGTCCAGGTACTGGCCCGGCTGGTATCGGCTGCCGTCACCCGCCGCCGCCTCGAGGAACCCGAGGTCGAAGCCAACGTTGTGACCCACGAGCACCGCGTCGCCGGCGAACGCGCGGAACTGCCGCACGGCCTCCGCGGGGCCCGGCGCGCCGGCCACGTCGGCGTCGGTGATCCCGTGCATCTGGTTGCCCACGATCGGGCGGCCCGGGTTCACGAGCGTGGACCACTGGCCCGCGACCTCGGTGCCGCGCAGCTTCAGCGCACCGATCTCCACCAGCTCGGACATCAGGGGATCGCGGCCGGTGGTCTCCACGTCCACCACGACCAGCTCGCGGCCCTGCTCGATGGCGGCCACGAAGTCGAGGACGCTTTCGGTGCCCGGCTCGAGATACGGGATGCGCTTGGCCTTGCCGACCTCCGCCCGGAGCTGCTCCTGCAGGTCGAGGATGGGGCCGAGGCTCCGGTGGCCGAAGACGATCGCGTCGGCCATGACGGCCTCGGGCAGGATCTTCGCGCCGGCCTCCACCATCATGATCGCGTCGCGCGTGCCGGAGACCACCAGGTCCAGCTCGGACTCGTCGAGCTGGCTCATGGTGGGGTTGAGCACGAACTCACCGCCGATCCGCCCGATCCGCACGGCGGCCACGGGGCCCTGGAAGGGGATCTCGCTGATCGTCAGCGCGGCCGATGCCGCGATGGTGCCGATCACATCCGGGTCGTTCTCCTGGTCCGCCGAGAGCACGGTCAGGACGACCTGCACGTCATCCTTGTACCCGGCCGGGAAGAGCGGCCGGATGGGCCGGTCCGTGAGCCGGGCCGCGAGGATCGCGGCCTCGGAGGGCCGCGACTCGCGCTTGATGAAGCCGCCCGGGATCTTGCCGGCGGCGTACATCCGCTCCTCGAAATCCACGGTGAGCGGGAAGAAGTCGAGCCCGGGCCGCGGGTCCGACCGGTTGGCCGTCCCGAGCACCACGGTGTCCCCGTAGCGCACGGTGACGGAACCGCCCGCGAGACGCGCGAGCTTGCCCGTCTCGATGGTCAGGGTCCGACCACCGAACTCGGTCGAGAATGAGACTGGCATCAGTCCTCCTATGCGCGGAGGACGACCGGCGCGCTGGACGCTGCCCGCCTGCAGCGAATCTCCCGCCTACAGCGAATGCCCAGGGCATCGGGCCCTGGGCGTGGCTGATGGGCGGGATTCGACCTTAGCGGCGGAGACCGAGCCGCGCGATGACGGCCCGGTAGCGGGCGTTGTCCTTGCGCACCAGATACGCGAGCAGACGACGCCGTTGCCCAACGAGCTTGAGGAGGCCGCGTCGCGAGTGGTTGTCCCTGGGGAACCGCCGGAGGTGCTCGGTCAGGTCCTTGATGCGCTCCGTGAGAAGCGCGATCTGGACCTCCGGCGAGCCCGTGTCGCCCTCGGCGACGGCGAACGAGCTGATCAGCGTTTCCTTTGTCTCCCGCGCGAGCGGCACTCGGTCCTCCGAACTTTCACACCACGACTACGTCAACCGGCGGAGTGTACCAGCCAGGCCTCGGCACGGCAAACCGGGACGTCACCCGCGGCTGCGAGCCGGGCCTGCCGTGTCGTCGGGCCGCGCGCTGTCCCGCCACGACCTGCGGCCCTCGAGGATCCGCCGGGCCCGCGCGACGTCCCGGTCCATCTGCGCGACCAGCGCCGCCGCGGAGGCGAAGCGCCGCTCGGACCGCTGCCGGCGCAGGAACCCGACGCGCAGCCGCTCGCCGTACAGGTCGTCGTCCACGTCGAAGAGATGCACCTCCAGCGTCCGCTCGCCCGGCTCGAAGGTCGGGCGCACGCCGAGCGATGCCACCCCGCCCGCGGTGCGCGCCGGACGAAGCGCGTCCGGGCCGCCCCACGTCACCTGGACCGTGTAGATCCCGTCCGCCGGCAGCGCCACCGGCGCGTCGAACGCCAGGTTCGCGGTGGGGTAGCCGAGGAGCCGCCCTCGCGCGTCGCCACGCACCACCCGACCGGTGACGGCAGGGTCGCGCCCGAGCATGCGCCGGGCCTCCGGCAGGCGGCCCGCGGCCAGCGCTGCCCGGATCCGGCTCGCCGAGACGAGGGCGCCCGCCCGTTCGACCGGACGCACGACCTCCACCCGGAACCCGCGCTCGCGCCCCAGGTCGCGGAGCCGGTCCGGGGTGCCGGCCCGCCCCCGCCCGATGGCCGAGTCCGGGCTCATGACCAGTCCGGCCAGCGCGCGACCGAGGCGCAGCCGGTCCACGAACGCCTCCGGCGTCTGGGCGGCGAACGCTGCGTCGAAGCGCTGGAGCACGGCGTGCTGCACACCGGCCTGCTCCAGCCGCGCCAGGCGCTCGGCGGGGTCGCAGAGGAGCGGCGGGGCCGCCCCACGCAGGACCGCGTCCGGGTGGGGCTCGAACGTCACCACGGTGGCCTCCGCGCCCCAGCGCGCGGCGGCCCGGACGAGCCGGTCCAGCAGCCGCAGGTGCCCCCGGTGCAGGCCGTCGAAGACGCCGACCGTCACCGCCAGCCGGGACCCGGCAGGGAGATCCTCGATGGCGCCGTGCACCTGCATCCGCACGTCTCCGGCCTGGCGCTAGCGGTCGACCGCGGCCGCGAAGACCTTGTCGGGGTAGAGCCGGTGGTCCCGCAGGTGCGCCATGGCCACCACGCCCCGCCCGGCCGCCACCACGCGCACGATCCCGTCCGGCCCGGGCTCCACCGCCTCGCCGCGCAGCCGGACCACCTGTCCCTGCGCGATGGCCGCCAGGTCCTCCGCCGGGAGGACGACCTGCGGGTAGGCATCGAGGCCGGCGTCGGGGGGCAGCAGGCGGCCCCCCAGTGACCCCTCGGCGAGCACCCGTCGGAGTTCCTCGAGCGGGATGGCGTCCTCCAGGCGGAAGGGCCCGCTGGCCGTCCGGACCAGCGCCCCCAGGTAGGCGCCGCAGCCCAGGCGCTCCCCGAGGTCGCGGGCCAGGGACCGCACGTACGTGCCCGCCGAGCAGCGCACTTCGAGGGTCGCGCACGGGCGCCCGGCCACCGCGTCGTCCCAGCCGGCCAGGCGCAGCTCGTGGATCTCCACCTCGCGGTCCTGCAGCTCGGGCTGCTCACCCCGCCGCGCCAGCTCGTACGCGCGCCGGCCGCCGATCTTCACCGCCGAGAAGGCCGGGGGGCGCTGGACGATGCGCCCGACGAACGCGGCGAGCGCCGCCTCGACCTGCTCCCGCGTGGGCGCCGGCCCGTCGGTCGGCGTCAGCTCGCCCTCGATGTCGTCGGTGGTGGATCGGGCGCCGAGACAGGCGACCGCGCGGTAGGCCTTCTCGTCCCGCAGGTGGTACTCGACCATGCGCGTGGCATTCCCCACGAAGACCGGCAGGACGCCCGAGGCGAAGGGATCCAGGGTCCCGCCGTGGCCCACGCGGCGCACCCCGGAGAGGCGACGCACCAGGGCGACCACGTCATGCGAGGTCGGGCCGGCGGGCTTGGCCACCACGATCACGCCGTCGACGGGGACCGCGCCCGGACCACCCCCCGTGGCTGCCACCCCCGGAGTCCCGGACCGGTGCGCCGTGCCCGCGCGGCCGTCCAGGCCGCCGCCAGCCCGCTTCATGGCTCCGTCCCGGCACCAGCCGGTGGTGCCGCCGCCCCGCCCGACGGCGTCGGGGCCGTGCTGTCGAGGAGCGCGCGCGCCGCCGCGAGCACCTCCGGGATGGCCGCCTCGAGCGGCAGCGGCACGGTCGCCCCTGACGCCCGCGCGTGGCCCCCGCCTCCCCAGCGGGCCGCCAGGACGGTCGCATCCGGGCCGCCCTCGGGCGTCCGGATGCTGACCCGCGTGGCGTCCGGCTCCTCCTTGAGCAGCAGGGCCACCTGGTGCCCCTTTGCCTGGGCCAGGAGGTCGATGATCCCCTCCGAATACGCCGGCACCGACCCGCTGGCGGCCAGGTCCTCGAGCGTCATGGTGGACCAGACCAGGCGCCCGTCCAGCTCCGAGGCGAGACGCGCCAGCACCCGGCCGAAGAGCCGCAACTGGGTGCCCGGCTTGGTCCGGTAGAGAAGCCGCGACGTGGCGGAGAGCGGCGCCCCGGCCTCCACAAGGTCGGCCGCCACCCGCAGCGTGCGCGGGGTCGCGTTGGGATGCTGGAACGTGGCCGTGTCCATCACGAGACCTGCCATCAGCGCGTCCGCGATGGCCCGGTCAGCGGCCAGCGGCACCCCCAGGGCGGGCAGCAGCAGCGTGATCATCTCGCAGGTGGCCGCGGCCGCGGGATCCACCCAGTTCACGCGGCCGAAGCCCGGGTTGGACTTGTGGTGGTCGATGTTGACGATCGGCACGCGAGCGAACAGGTCCGCGTGCGTCTGCAGGACCGGCCCGATGCGCGCCAGGTCCCCGCAGTCGAGCACCACCACCAGGTCGTAGTCCACGGTCGGATCGGGATCGGTGCGGAACCGGCCGATCTCCGGCATGAAGTCGTACAGCTCGGGGACAGGATCCGCGCAGACGGGAGTCGCCCGGGCCCCGAGGCGCTCGAGCGCGAGCGCGAGGGCAAGGGCGGACCCGAGAGCGTCCGCCTCGGGGTGCTCGTGGCAGATCGTCAGCACGCGTCGCGCGGCCTGCAGGCTGTCCACGACCTCCGCCGGCACCGCGGCCAGGTCGCCGGGGGTGAGCGACGAGGACCCGCCGCGACCCGGGGACGCAACGGGCACGCGGGGCTCCGTCACGAGCGCCTCCGGCCGGGGCGACGCGCCGAGGCGCGGCCGCCGCCGCGCC
>JAKAHX010000170.1:0-2353 GCA_021814735.1 Chloroflexota bacterium
CGCCCAGGCGCCCCAGCCAGTCGGTCACGCGGGCCCCGCCGCCGTGCACCACCACGACCGGCCGTTCCTGCGCGAGGACTGCCACCTGGTCCAGCACGTGCGCCTGGCCGGCCACCGTGGTGCCGCCTAGCTTGACCACCACGAGTCCCACTGCGGGCACCGGCCCGGGAGCTGCCCGGCCGCCCGTCACGTCGCGTACTCCGCGTTCTCGCGCACGTAGGCCTCGGTGAGGTCGCAGCCCCATGCCTCGCCAGTGGCGCGCCCCATCCCCAGGTCCACCTCGACCACCACGTCCGGGGCGGCCATGGCGGCGCTGACTGACGGCGCGTCGAAGGCGAGCGGCGCCCCCGCGAAGACCGGTGTGCCGGCCAGCGTGATGCGCAGCGACTCGGGATCCACCGAGACCGGGGAACCGTCTGGTCGCCGCGCGGACCCGGCCGCCGCGGCAATGCGCCCCCAGTTGGGATCGCGGCCGTGGACGGCGGCCTTGACGAGGGAACTCCGCACCACGGCGCGGGAGACCGCGC
This sequence comes from Chloroflexota bacterium, assembly GCA_021814735.1. Classification (GTDB taxonomy): domain Bacteria; phylum Chloroflexota; class Limnocylindria; order Limnocylindrales; family CSP1-4; genus JAJYNJ01. Next base: position 528 of record JAKAHX010000170.1, read on the forward strand.
GGGCATCGGCGAGGTCCACGGCGCCACTGACGCGGCACGTGATGCGGCAGGTGGCACCCTCGCCGTCCGCGGCCTGCTGGCGAGCGAGGGAACGGCAGACGGCGGCGATCGCCGCGCCGAGCTCCGCGGCCGCCGGCGTCCCGGGCTCGACGGGGTCGGCACCGGCCGCGCCGGAAGCCAGCGCCAGCACGGTGTCGTTGGTGGACATGTCGCCGTCCACGCTGAGCTGGTCGAACGTCAGCGCCACTGCCGGGCGCAGCAACGCCGCCAGGGTGCCCGGCGCCACGGTCGCGTCGGTCAGGACGAGCGCGATCATGGTGGCCATTCCGGGGTGGATCATCCCCACCCCCTTCACCACGCCGCTGACCCGCACCCGGCGCGTGCCCCCGGGGGCGGGGAGTGCCACCACGGCGCTGGCGGTCTTGAGGCGGGTGTCGGTGGTCATCATGGCCCGCCCGACTTCCGCGAGCGCGGTGTCGGTGGCCGACAGGCCGGCCGGGACGAGCGACGCGATCCCCGCCGCCACCCGCTCGACCGGCAGGCGCGTCCCGATCAGGCCGGTCGAGGCATGCAGCGTCTGCTCCGCGGCACAGCCGGCCGCCGAGGCGAGGAACCCCGCGATCGCCAGCTGGTCTGCGTCGCCGTCGGGCCCCGTGGCCGCGTTGGCGGACCCCGCCGTGACCACCACTGCCCGGGCCGTTCCGTGCGGGGGCAGGCCGTCGGCCGGCGCTCCACCGGTGGCGGCCAGGTGGGCGCGACTGAGCCGCACGGGCGCGGCCTGTACCCGGTTGCTGGTGAAGGTGCCCGCCGCCGAGGCGGGCTCCGGCGTGGTGACCAGCACCACCGACAGATCGGGCCGGCCGCTGGGCTTGATCCCGGCCGCCAGCGCGCCGGCGGCGAACCCGCCGGGCAGGCGCGGTGCCTCGTCGACGTCGATGCGCGCCGCCGCCTCGGCGAGGCGCTCCAAGGCGGCGTCCTGCGCGGCGACGGCCGCCTGCCACTCCGACCCGCGCCCGGAGGACTGCTCGGTGCTCATGGGTAGAGGGGAAGCTGCTCGAGGCCGGTCGTCTCGGGGAGGCCGGCCACGACGTTCAGCGACTGCACCGCCTGCCCGGCCGCGCCCTTGACCAGGTTGTCCGTCACGGCCATGGCGAGGACCCGTCCGCTGCGCCGATCGAGCCGGACGGCGACCCGGCACAGGTTGCTGCCCGTGACCGTCTTGGTGGCGGGCGGCTCGGCCGCGACCTGCACGAACGGCTCGTGCCCGTAGGCCTCCGCGTAGAGCCGGTCGAGCTCCTCCTGTGTGACCGGACGCGTCGGGCGGACGTAGCAGGTGGCGAGCAGGCCACGGGTCATGGGGACCAGGTGGGGGGTGAAGACCAGGCTCGCCAGCGCGCCCGGCGCGACGCCCAGAGCGGCCAGTTCGCCGCGGATCTCCGGGAGGTGCCGGTGGCCGCCCAGCCCGTAGGGCCGGATCGACTCGTTGGCCTCGGAGAAGTGCGTCTCCAGTCTCGGCTCGCGGCCCGCCCCGCTGACGCCGCTCTTGGCGTCCACGATCACGTCGCCGACCAGTCCCGCTCTCGCGAGCGGCGCCAGTGCGAGCAGGGTGGTGGTGGGATAGCAGCCGGGGGCGGCGATCAACCGCGCGCCGCGGATCGCGTCCCGGTGCAGCTCGGGCAGCCCGTAGACCGCCGCCGGTACCGGCGCCGATCCCTCGTCGGCGGGCCGGCCGCGTCCGCCCGGCAGCAGCTCCGGCGCAGGATGCTCGAGGCCGTAGAACTCCCGGTAGTCCGCGGGGTCGCTGAGCCGGAAGTCGGCGCCCAGGT
>JAKAHX010000170.1:2453-4983 GCA_021814735.1 Chloroflexota bacterium
ACCGGCGCCGATCCCTCGTCGGCGGGCCGGCCGCGTCCGCCCGGCAGCAGCTCCGGCGCAGGATGCTCGAGGCCGTAGAACTCCCGGTAGTCCGCGGGGTCGCTGAGCCGGAAGTCGGCGCCCAGGTCGATCACCAGCAGGCCCCGGGCCGCGAGGCCGGGCGCCACCGTGGTCGCCTGCCCGTGCGGCAGCGCGATGAAGACGACGTCGAGCTCCGACGGATCGGGCAGCGTCGCATCGATCCGGTGCCCCGTCTCGGCCAGATGTGCAAATGCCTCGCCGACCGGCACGCCCTCCCGGTTGCGGGCGGCCAGCGCCACGATGCGCACGGCCGGGTGGCGTTCCAGGAGGCGCACGAGCTCGGCGCCCACGTAGCCGGTCGCGCCGAGGACGCCCACCCGGAGCGGCACCGTGCCGAACGGGAGGGTGCCGGGGCTGGTCGATGGGCGCCCGGAAGGCTCGACGTCGCGGGCCGAGGGCGTGGGATCCGGGCGGGCCGTGCCCACCGGGGGGACTGAGGTCGTCATGGGCGCATGATTATACAGAGCGCCGCATGTTTGCGCCCGCGTGCCCCCGGGGCGCGTCCCTCAGTCCTGCGCGAGCCCCGCCACGTTGAGGCCCCGTGGGCCGGTCACCAGCACCTCGGCCCGGTGTTCGCCGTCAGGGTTCCGGACGACGTAGCGGTGGACCACCCGGGCGATCCCGGTCGCCATGACCGCCGTGACCGTGCAGTACTTCGTCGCGGAGAGCTCGATCGCGCGCCGGACCGCCTCGGGATCGAGCGGATCGCCCTCCACCCGGTGTTCGATCACCACGTCTGTGTACGCCTTGGGGTGGGAGGGACGCTGCTCGCCGAGCACCTCCACCTCGTAGGCAGTGACCTTCTGCTGCTTCTTCCCCAGGATGGAGATGACGTCCATGGCGGTGCACCCGCCAAGCGACACCATGACGAGTTCGGCCGGACGGAACCCGTGGCCGCCGGCGTCGTCGTCCATCTCCAGGCGGTCACCCGTGCCGGCCTCGCCGAAGAAGTGCAGCCCGGTGTCCCAGCGCACGAGCGCGCGTTTCGTCATCGCCCGGTCCCCTCGTCACGCGATCGTCCGTCCACGGCCCTCCCACCGGCCCTCACCATGCGCTCGCCGTCGCTTCCTCGGCGAGTCCGTGCTCGGCGAGCCAGTGTTCCGCATCGATCGCCGCGCGGCATCCGTCGCCCGCGGCGGTGATCGCCTGCCGATAGCGATGGTCGCGCACGTCGCCCGCCACGAAGACGCCCTCGATGCGGGTCGCGGTCTCGTCGTGGACCGAGAGGTACCCCTTCGGGTCGGTGTCCAGCCAGTCGCGGAAGACGGCGGTGTTGGGCCGGTGGCCGATCGCCACGAAGACCCCGTCCGCGGGTTCGACGCGCTCCTCGCCGCTGACGGTGTCCCGCAGCCGAACGCCCGTCACCTGCTGGTCGCCGAGCACCTCCACCACCTGGCTGTTCCAGGCGACCCGGATCCGGGGGTTCGAGAGCGCGCGCTCCTGCATGATCCGGCTGCCACGGAACTGGTCGCGCCGGTGGACGATGACCACCTCGCGCGCGTACTTGGTCAGGAACAGCGCCTCCTCCAGCGCCGAGTCCCCGCCGCCCACCACGATGACCTTGCGATCCCGGAAGAAGAACCCGTCGCAGGTGGCGCAGGCGCTCACCCCGCGACCCCGCAGCCGCGTCTCGCTCTCGAGCTCGAGCCAGATCGCGGACGCGCCGCTCGCCACGATCACCGTCTGGGCGGTGTACTCCACGCCGCCGGCCCACAGCCGGAACGGTCGCCGGGAGAAGTCCACCCGCTCCACGTCCACGTCGAGCACCAGCGCGCCGAACCGGACGGCCTGTGCTCGCATGCGGTCCATCAGCTCGGGGCCCTGGATCCCGTCGGGGAAGCCGGGGAAGTTCTCCACCTCGCTGGTGATCATCAGTTGCCCGCCGGCCTCGTACCCGCCGAGCACGATCGGCTCGAGGTTGGCCCGCGCGGCGTAGATGGCGGCGGTCAGCCCGGCCGGCCCGGAGCCAACGATGATCACCCGGGCGTCCGTGCGTTGCTGGTCGGCGGGGGCCGGGGCGGGTGTGCCGACGGGTGCGGCGACCGGCTGCTCGCCGTCGCTCATGATCTGGAGCGGCGTGATGCTGCGCGTCGCGCCCGTGCCCTGGTCCATTCGTGTCTGCTCCATGGTGTGACGAGGCATCCACCCTTGGGATACCCCCTGGGAGTATGTTACCGCATCCTCACCGCGTGTCGGCGCCGCTGTCCGGAGGGTGGCCGGCGGCGAGTCGGCGCAGTTCGCGGACCGCGTGGCCGGCACCGCGTGGATCGTGGAAGAGGGTACTGCCGGTGACGAAGACGTCGGCGCCGGCGCCCGCGCAGGTGACGATCGTCTCGGGTGCGATCCCGCCGTCCACCTCCAGCCAGATCGGGCGGCCCGTCGCCTCGATCGCCGCGCGTGCCACGCGCAGCTTGGGCTCCATGCTGGCCAGGTACACCTGGCCGCCGAA
>JAKAHX010000171.1 GCA_021814735.1 Chloroflexota bacterium
CGGGTTCGGCGGCACCATCCACGGGGCCTCCTTCCACGTGGTGGACGAGACGGCAGCCTACCTGGACCCGACGAAGGCGCTCGCGGGCACCGTGGTCGACCTGCTGGCGGACGACGCGGCCGGCGCGCGCGAGGTACTCGCCACTGCAGCGCCTCGTATGACGAAGGGCGACTACCTGTCGTTCGTCCGGAGCCTTGCCTCGGTGGAGCGGTTCCAGGGCTGAGGCGACAGGTCCGCCCGAGGGCCCGAACACGCCGGCGTTCCAACACTCCGGGGTGTCCGCGGGCCCCCGCACGCCCCGCTGACTGGAATCGAGGTTGGCACGGAGTGCCCGGGGATCACGCGCCGATCGCGCTGTACAGGAGCGCGAGGAAGCGTGAGCGGGATGCCTCCCGGACCACGTCGAGGTTCGGCTGCCGGCCGGTGACCTCCAGGTCGTCGATCATCGTCTGGCCGCGGCCCCAGCTCCCGCCGGTCTCGACCGCGACGAAACGACGGTCGACCCGGATGGCTACGCGGTCGTCCAGGGCGACCGCCATCGCGATCGGGTCGGGTAGATCGAATCCCTCGAGCTTCGTCTGCGTCAGGCAGTACTCCAGCAGCCGCCGCTGGATCGCCACGCAGAACCGCGCCAGTTCCGTGTCCACTGCCTCCATCCGCTGCATCTCCTCGGGACCGATCGTCGCGTACTGGCGTGACACATCCCAGCCCACCATGGTGATGGGCATGCCGGACTGGAAGACGATCTCCGCCGCCTCCGGATCCACCCAGGCGTTGTACTCCGCGAGTGGCGTGACGTTGCCTGGCAGGGCGGCGGTGCCGCCCATGGTGATGCAGCGCCGCACGCGGGAGGGAAACGCGGGGTCACGCAGGACGGCCATCGCGATGTTGGTGAGCGGCCCGAGCGTCACGAGGGTGAGCTCGCCGGGAGTTGCTGCCACGGCATCCAGAAGCACGTCGACGGCATGGCCCGGCGCCGGCCTGCGGCCGCGCACCGGGAGCCCGATGTCTCCCATGCCGTCGTTGCCGTGGACGTCCTGCGCCGTCTGGAGCGGTCGGGTCAGCGGCTTGGCCATCCCGGCGTGGACAGGTACCCGGCTGCCACAGAGCTCGGCGGTGTACAGCGCGTTCTGCACGCCCTGCTCGAGCGGCACGTTACCGGCCACCACGGTGATCGCCTCCACCACCGCGCCCGGATTGCGGAGAGCCATGACCAGGGCGACCGCGTCGTCCGACGCGGTATCGGTGTCGATTAGCAAGCGGATCATCCGCGTCCTCCCCGCTTCCCTGGGACCTGCGCGTCCTCCCCACGTCGCGGCTTGCCAGCTCGCGGCACTGTTGGACCGACGCTGGGCGCTGTCCCTGGCTCTCCAGCCCGGGTCGCCTCGCCCTCCGGCTGCACCGCCCAGTCGCGGCGCTCGACGTCGACCAGCCCGCGGTCGGTCAGCTTGAGGGCTGGGCTGACCGGCAGTGTCAGGGTCGCCAGGCTCATGAAGACATTGGCATGGCGATAGCCCCATTCGTGCAGTGCCTCGCGCACGGCTGCGGCTTGGGCCACCACCCGGTCCGCCGGCGCGTCCGACATCAGTCCGGCCACCGGGAGCGGCAGCAACGCCACGACCTTCCCGTGGCGCGCGACCGCGACGCCCCCGCCCGCGTCGATCACGGCCCTGGACGCCGCTGCCATCGAGTCCCGGGAAGTGCCGAGCACAACCAGGTTGTGGCTGTCATGGGCATACGTCGTGGCCGCCGCCCCTTCGCCCAGCGTCATGCCGACGACCGGCGCCATGGCGCGGTCACCGGTGCGGCCGTGGCGATGGAGCACCGCCAGGCTCGCGGCGTCGGCCGGGAGCCGCGCGATCCCGTCCCGCACGTCGATCGTGACGGTCTCCGCGGCCGTCGACGTGTCGACGGGGTTGACGCGAATGGCCAGGACCTGCTTGGGGCCGTCAGGGAGCCCGGGACGCCAGGCGAACGCGCCTGCCGACGGAGGCGTGAGCCGGACCGAGTCGCGGAACGGCGTGGCATCGTCGTCGGTCGGCTCCCAGGTGGGTGCGCCGTCTCGTGCGACGATGGTGCCGCCGGCGATGACGACGGCCGGTTGGAACGACGCGAGGTCCTCGAGGAGCACGAGGTCCGCACGCCGCCCGGGCGTCACGCTTCCACGGTCGTGGAGCCGCAGGCGGGATGCCGGCACGACGGTGATCGCGCGCAGCGCCTCCAGCGGCGGCAGCCCGGCCCGCACGGCGCGGCGTGCCACGTGATCCAGATGGCCGAGGGTCAGCAGCGCGTCGGCCGCCACGTCGTCCGTCACCAGCGAGAAGGGGGGCCGGAGCGGGAGGTCGAGGAGGCCGCGGATCAGCTCGGGGGAGATGCTCTTTTCCTGGATCTGCAGGTGCATCCCCAGGCGCGCTTTCTCCAGCGCCACGTCCGGCAGGTTCTTCGTGTGGTCGGAATCGATCCCCGCGGCCAGGTACGCGGAGAGGTCGGCGCCGGAGATCCCGGGGCAGTGGCCGTCGATGATCACGCCTCGGTCCCTCGCGACGCGCAGCACCTCCCGTATGCGCCGCTCGCCCGACACGACCGCCCGATAGTCCATCACTTCCCCGAGCGCCACCACGCCCGGCTCGTCGAGGAGCTCGGCGACGGCCGCGGCATCGAGGTCCGCGCCCGCGGTCTCGAAACCGGGGAGTGATGGGACGCACGAGGGAACCCCCAGCAACATCGTCATGGGGGTGCGGGCGCCGGCCCGGGCGAGCCAGCGGAGGCCGTCCGCCCCCGCCACGTTGACGATCTCGTGCGGATCCGCGAGCACGGTGGTGGTCCCGTGCGGGACGGCGAGCGCGGCGAAGGTCGCGGGCGTGAGGAACGAGCTCTCCACGTGCATGTGGGCGTCCACGTAGCCCGGGACCACGAGGAGGCCGGCGGCGTCCAGGTGCTCGCGTGCGGGCCTGGCGGTTCCGGGGGGCAGCACGCCCGAGATCGTGTCGCCGGACACGGTCACGTCCGCGGCGAACGTCTCGCCGGTCAGCACAGACACCACGCGGCCGTGCTGGATCAGCAGATCGTCCATTACTCAGGCCCGGTAGCTGGCCAGCGCGTCGATGAGCAGGTCCCAGAATCGGTCGGCATCGATGCGGGTCGGGACGATCGCGTTCTTCGACAGCCCCAGCACGTCGTCGACGTCCACCAGCGTTCGGCCGTAGGAGAACTCGGCGTGCGTCTCCACGTCCACGTGCATCGCCTCGGACTCGAAGAGCGTCGGATCGATGACCCAGGCGACCGCGGTGGGATCGTGGAGCGCCGGACCAAAGGAGCGCCTCCGGCGCGTCGTGGTGGAGGCGTAGAAGTGGAGCATCGCGGCCGCCATGCCGGCCACGGGTGTCCCCAGGGCCGCGATCCGGTCGATGATCCCGGGCGTCGCGATCACCTGGCGCGTCAGCTCAAGGCCGCACATGGTGATCGGGACGCCGCTCTCGAAGACAATCCGGGCTGCCTCAGGGTCGGCCAGGATGTTGAACTCGGCCGCAGGCGTCCGGTTGCCGAGCCCCCACGCGCCCCCCATCAGCGAGATGTGCCGGATCTTTGGCAGGATCTGCGGTTCCCGCCGCATCGCGGTCGCGACATTCGTCAGCGGGCCGGTGGGCACGAGCGTGATCTCCCCGTCCGAGGCCAGGAGCAGCTCGATGAGCAGGTCCACCGCGTGGCGCGGGTCGGCCGGCACGGTCGGAGGACCGAAGGTCGGGCCATCCAGCCCGGACTCCCCGTGGATGTCGCTGCCCACGATCTGGTGTCGCACCAGTGGGCGGTCGCAGCCCTGGGCGATCGGCACGTCACGGATCCCGGCCACGGTGCAGATTCGCCGCGCGTTCAGCGTCATGCGGTCCACGGTGTGGTTCCCGGCCACGGTCGTGATGGCCCGGAGCTGGATCGCCGGCGACGCGGCCGCCAGCAGGATCGCGAAGGCGTCGTCCAGCCCCGGGTCGCAGTCGAGGATGATCGGGCGTGGCTCCATGGATGGGACTCCGCGTGGCGATGTCAGGCGCCGTAGCTCGCGATGGCACCGACCATCCGGTCCCAGAAGCGAGGCACGTCCAGCCTGGTGGCCACGAGCACGTTCTTGGGGAGGCCGAGCACGTCGTGGAGATCCACCACGGTGCGCCCGTAGCTGAACTCGGCGTGCGTCTCGATGTCCACGTGTGCCGGCTGGGTCTGGACCAGGGTGGGGTCCATGACCCAGGCCACCGCCGTGGGGTCGTGGAGCGGCGGCCCGTCGAAGCCGTGCATCTTCTTGTATGTGCTGGCGAAGAACTGGAGCATCTCCACGGCGAAGTCGCCGAGCGGCGTGTGGAGATCGGCGAAGCGCTGGATGATGTCCGGCGTGGCCTTCGCCTGGTGCGTCAGCTCAAGGCCGCACATGGTGATCGGGACGCCGCTCTCGAAGACGATCCGGGCCGCCTCAGGGTCGACCAGGATGTTGAACTCCGCGGAGGGTGTCTGGTTGCCAAACCCCCAGGCGCCCCCCATGAGCGAGATGTGCCGGATCTTCGGCAGGATGCGCGGTTCGCGGCGCATAGCCAGCCCGATGTTGGTGAGCGGTCCGGTGGGGACCAGCATGATGTCACCATCGGACGCCAGGAGCAGCTCGATGATGAGATCCACCGCGTGGCGCGGGTCGAGCGGCACGTCTGGTTCGCCGGCAAAGGTCGGGCCCTCCAGGCCGGACTCCCCGTGGATGTTCGCGGCGACGCGCTGTTCGCGCACGAGCGGTCGGTCGCAGCCGGCGGCGATGGGTACGCCGCGGATCCCCGCCCGGCTGCACACGCGCCGGGCGTTCAGGGTGGTCTTGGGGAGCGTCTGGTTGCCTGCCACGGTCGTGATGGCCAGCAGGTCGATCTCGGGAGCCGCGTTGGCGAGCAGGATCGCCATCGCATCGTCATGGCC
>JAKAHX010000172.1 GCA_021814735.1 Chloroflexota bacterium
CGCCCGCGATCGCCCGGCTGGCCGTGCGGCTGGGATCCGCCGCGTCCCCGGTGTCGTTCGACTGGTCCACCGCCGCCGACCATTGCCGGATGGCCTGGCTCCGCGGGCTCTTCCTGGCGCGCGGCTCGCTCAGCCTTGGCTTCGCACGCACGCACCTGGAGTTCGTGGTGGATCCCGGGGAGGCGGAGGAACTCGCCGGACGGCTCGCCTCGGTCGGCCTCCCGGCCGCGGTCCGGCTGCGGCGCGGACGCGGCGTGGTCACCTGGAAGAGCAGCGAGCGGGTCTCCGCCTTCCTGCGTGCCACGGGCGCCGGCCCGTCGCTGCTGGAGGTCGAGGCACGGGGCGTCGCGCGGGCGCTGCGAGGCGAACTGAACCGGCTCCTGAACGCGGAGGCGGCCAACCTGGAGCGGGCGGTGGGTGCCTCCGCGCGGCAGCTCGAGGCGATCGAGCGGCTCCAGGCGGGCGGGTGGCTGGCCCGGGAACGCGACGCGGTGCAGGCGGTGGCCCGGGCCCGCCTGCGCAGTCCCGACGCGACCCTGGGCGAGCTGGCGGCCCAGCTCGAGATGACGCGGTCGTCGGTGCAGCGGGCGCTCGAGCGGATCGAGCGGCTGGCGCTCGCCGCCGACACTGCCGGGCCGCTCGCGGCCGATCCGCCATTCGGCCCGGTACGGGAACCGGCCGTCCCCGGATAATCGCGGCATGCGACCGATCATCATTGCCGCCAACTGGAAGATGAACACCACCCCGTCCGACGCCGGCCCGCTCGCCGCGGCCATCGCGGCGGCCACCGACGCGCCGGACGTTGTCCGGGTGATCTGCCCCCCGTATGTCTGCCTGGCGCCCGTTCGCGAGGCCCTCGCCGGAACCGGCGTGGCCGTGGGCGCGCAGAACGTCCACGTGATGGCCGCCGGCGCCTACACGGGCGAGATCGGCGCGCCGATGCTGGCCGGACTGGCGGACTGGTGCATCGTGGGCCACTCGGAGCGCCGGCGCGACCAGCACGAGACCGACGAGCTGATCGGCCGGAAGCTGGCGCGCTGCCTCGAGTCGGGCCTCCGGCCCATCTGGTGCGTGGGCGAGCAGCTCGACGAGCGCGAGGCCGGTCGCGCGGAGGCGGTCGTCCGGGAGCAGGTTCGCCAGGCACTCACGGCCGGGGGGCTGGCGGGCGGGGACTGGAGCGCCTCGATCGTGATCGCCTACGAGCCGGTCTGGGCCATCGGGACGGGCCGCACCGCGCGCGGGAGCGACGCGGCCGCGATGGCCGAGGCCATCCGGGCGGCGCTCGAGGAGAACGGCTGGAGCCACGCGCAGGCGGACGCCGTGCCGATCCTCTACGGCGGCAGCGTCACCGCAGCGAGCATCGGCGAGTTCCTGGCGGAGCCGGCGATCGACGGGGCGCTGGTGGGCGGGGCCAGCCTCAAGCCGGACGAGATGGCGGGGATCGTCGCCCGCGCCGCGACCACGGCCGCAGCGCGTCGGGCGGCGGCCGGGTAGGGTCGGGCCCGCCGAACAGGCTCGAGGCGGCCGGGCGCGTGCCCGGCCCTCAGTGCGTCGGCTTGGCCAGGCCCTGGGCGGCCACGGCAGCCATGGCCGCGGCTACCTGCTCGCTGTCGCCCAGGTAGAAGTGCCGAACCGGGCGCAGGTCGGCGTCGAGGTCGTAGACGAGCGGCACGCCGGTCGGGATGTTGAGCCCCACGATCTCGTCGTTGGTCATCTCGTCCAGGTACTTCACCAGCGCGCGCAGGCTGTTCCCGTGCGCGGTGATCAGGACGCGCTTGCCGGAGCGGATGACCGGCGCGATCTCCCCGTGCCAGTAGGGGAGGAACCGCGCGACCGTCTGCTCCAGCGCCTCGCTGCGGGGCAGCTCCGCGGGGTCGACGTCGGCGTAGCGGGGATCGTGACCGGGGAAGCGGGGATCGTCCACCTCGAGGCTGGGCGGCGGCACGTCGTAACTCCGGCGCCAGAGCCGCACCTGCTCCTCGCCGAACTGTTCGGCGGTCTGCGCCTTGTTGAGCCCCTGCAGTGCGCCGTAGTGGCGCTCGTTGAGCCGCCACGACTTGGCCACCGGGATCCACATCAGGTCGAGCTCGTCGAGGGCGATCCAGAGCGTCCGGATCGCCCGCTTGAGGACCGACGTGAAGGCGACGTCGAAGACGTACCCGCCGTCGCGAAGCAGACGACCTGCCTCGTGCGCCTCCTCGATCCCCTTCTCGGAGAGGTCCACGTCTGTCCAGCCGGTGTAGAGGTTCTCCCGGTTCCACGTGCTCTCGCCGTGCCGCAGGAGCACCACGCGATGGGAGGCGCCGTCGGCAAGCGCCGGGGCCCGGTTCGTGGCCGGGGAGTCATGCTGTTCCATGTCGCGCATTATCGCCGCGCTCGGCCCGTCGCGTCCCGGGCCCGACCCGGGGCGACGCGCCGGCCGTGCCGGCAGTCGGCTGTGGTATCCTTCGGCACCGCGCGACGCGTTCGAACCCGGAGGTCCACCTTCCCTTGAATCCAGTGCTGGCCTTTGCCGAGATCATCGTGAGCATCGGCCTCATCGCGTCGATCCTGCTCCAGGCGCGCGGCGCCGGGCTGTCCGCCGCCTTCGGCGGTGACTCGGCCGTCTACCGCAGCCGGCGCGGGATCGAGATGCGGCTGTTCCAGTTCACGATCGTGCTGGCCGTGCTGTTCGTGATCTTCTCGCTCGTCGTGTACCGCCTGGTCGGATAGACCGTCCGCGCCACCGGTCCATGGAGGGACCATGACCCGCCGCGACCGGACCGTCGTCCTCGCGGCGATGGCACTGCTGGTCGTGATCGTCGGCGCGATGGTGGCGGTGCCCCCGCCTGCCGACACCACGACTGCCTCGGCGACGCCCGTCCCCACGCCGGCCCCACGGACCTTCCGGGACGGGGTGGTCGGCGCCATCTCCACCCTCGACCCCCTGTTCGCGCGGACGCGGCCCGAGCTGGACATCGACGCGCTCGTGTTCAGCGGGCTGACCCGCCTGGGCCCCGACGGCACGGTCGTCCCGGACCTCGCATCGAGCTGGAGCGCCAGCCCCGATGGCCGGACGTGGACGTTCAGGCTGCGGCCCGGCGCGACGTGGCAGGACGGGATCCCGGTCACCGCCCAGGACGTCGTCTTCACGGTCCAGGCCACCCAGGCCGCCGACTACCGGGGCCCGCTGGCAGGCGCCTGGCAGGGCGTGACGGCGCAGGCGGTTGATCGTCTCGACGTCCGCTTCACGCTCGCGACGCCGGTGGCGGATTTTCCGCTCGCGGCCCGGAGCCCCATCCTGCCGGCGCACCTGCTGGCCGGCGTGCCCAGCGCCGACCTGGGAGGCACCTCCTTCGAGCTGGCACCGGTCGGGTCGGGACCGTATCGCCTGGTGCGGCTCGACGCGACGGGCGCGGTCCTGCAGCTGGCGAGCACCGCCGCGGCGCCCGCCGCGACCGCCAGCCTGGGCCCGGACCCCCTGCTGTGGCAGCTGCCGAACGACATCCAGCAGATCGACATCCGCGTCTACCCGGACGCCGCCGCGCTTGCCGCGGCATTCCAGGCGGGACAGGTGGATGCCGCCGGCGGCCTGTCGCCGGACCTGGCGAACCAGCTCGCGGCGCTCCCGGGCGCGCGGCTCGTGCGCTACCCGCGCACGGTCCTGACGGCCGTGATGCTGAACCTGCGCTTCGGTCACAACGTCTTCCAGAACGTCCACGTCCGTCGCGCGCTGCTGCTGGCGATCGACCGGAACGCGATCGTGCGCCAGCAGCTGGGCGGGCTCGGGGTCCGGGCGGACACCCTCGTGCCGCCCTCGTCGTGGGCCTTCAACGCGCAGGCGGCGGGCAGCGTGGCCTATGACCGGCCCGCGGCCGCCAGGGAGCTCGTGGCCGCAGGGTGGCGCCGCTCCGGGTCGGGCTGGGTGCGACCCGGCGTGAAGGCGCCGGTCACGCTCGAGCTCCTCACGGTGGACGCGACCACCAACCCGCTCGACTACGCCGTGGCGGTCCAGGTGGCCGCCGACTGGAAGGCGATCGGGATCCCGGTCCGCTTCACCGTGCTGGGCGCCGACCAGGCCGTGAACGACAAGCTGGTCCCGGGGAACTACGACGCGGCGGTCGTGGACCTGAACGTGGGCCTGGACGCCGACCTGTATCCGCTCCTGGCCTCCGCCCAGGCCCCCGTCGGAGGGTCCAACCTGAGCGGGTTCCAGTCGGTCACGCTCGACCGGCTCCTCGAGGCGGCCCGGGCGTACGCGCCACAGTCGACGCGTGCCCGGCGGATGGCGGCCGTCGAGGCGGACCTGGCCAAGGAGCTGCCCATCCTGCCGCTCGCGTACGCGGACTACCCCTACGTGGTCCGCGACACCGTCCAGGGGCCGACCCCCAGGCTGATCTCCGACCCTGGGGAGCGGTATTGGGATGTGCTAACATGGCGCCTCGCGACGGCGGCCGGTCGGTGAGGCCGGATTCGGAGCGGGCCGAGGTGGCGGAATAGGTAGACGCGCTAGCTTCAGGAGCTAGTGCCCGCAAGGGCGTATGGGTTCGACTCCCTTCCTCGGTACCAACCTGCCGGACGGTCTGCGCGGCGCTCGTGCCCAGGTGGCGGAATTGGTATACGCGTACGTTTGAGGGGCGTATGACGCAAGTCATCCGGGTTCAAGTCCCGGCCTGGGCACCACTCCCTCGTCACTGATCCCGACACGGCGCCCTTGGGCGCCGTGTCGTGCTTCACGGGCGGTTAGCTCAGTCGGTCAGAGCGCCTCGCTTACACCGAGGATGTCAGGGGTTCGAGTCCCTTACCGCCCACCAGGTCCCCGGTCCCTCGCGGACCGCGTCCCCGACGCCGGGCCGGTGCGACCCGCCACCGGAGGTCGAGCATGAGCGGATCGGCTGTTCGGCGGGGGCGCGCAGCACGCGGCCGCGGAGCCGGGGCGGTGGCGGTCCT
>JAKAHX010000173.1:0-621 GCA_021814735.1 Chloroflexota bacterium
GCCCGCGACCTCAGTCAGGGTGCCAAAGTTCGTACCGCTCGCACCCGTCGTGACGCCGACCGGGACGGACCCACCGGCGTTCAGGGTGATGTTGCCAGGGGCAGCGAGAGGCGTGCCGGCCGTAGCCTTGACCGCCCACCCACTGAATGTGAGGGTTCCGCTCCCCGTTGAGGCGCCAGTGACCTGGTACGTGAGTGTCGTGGCAGTCTCGCTCACGAACACGATCGTGGCACCGGTAGTGTTTGCGCTTACCCCGGGCGTCGACGACGTGTCGAAGGCGTACCCGGCTGGCGCGCTGAACGCGAGAATACCGGTGGGAATGTCACCGGATGCCGTTGTGTCGATGGAGGGACCGGTGAGCGCCTGCGACCCAGAGACCGCCGTGTCGGCAGATACATTGGCGTTCGCAGCCGTTACAGTGGCCCCGGCGAACGCGGCCGGAGCCACGACCGTCGCCGCAAGCGAGGCGAGCATCGCGGCCGAGAGGCCGACGCTGATCGCCTTCCTAGTGATACTCAAGTCCGTAGACCTCCTGAAAGAGTTGGGCTTGATCTCCGACCCCGCAGGGCCGGGTCCGGGGCTTCCATCCACCCTCCTTACGTGGACCCCGGGTACACGAAC
>JAKAHX010000173.1:631-4908 GCA_021814735.1 Chloroflexota bacterium
CCCGGAACGACGAGACGGGCACTGCCCGCCCCGCAGTTACGGCGATGTGGTGGGCGTCGCCGAGGGCGACGCGCTGGGTGAGTAGCACGGGGTGCCCGGCGGGCACCGCCGCGGCTTGGGTGTGGGCGAACTCGATGGCGCGGGCATCGCGGATGCCGAGGGGGACGCGGTGGGGCTGGCCGTCGGCGACGCCACGACGATGGTCGGCGCGGGCGTGGGCGAGGGCGTCGCGGCAGGCGACGGCGACGGGGTCGGGCTCGGGGTCACGGCCGGCGTGGGCCGTTCGGTGGGCGTCGGGGCGGGCGTGGGGCTCGGGGTCACGGCCGGCGTGGGCGAGGGCGTGACCGGCACCGGCGTCGGCGACGGGGTGGGCAGCGTGGCCGCGACGCGCGGCGTGGGCGGCGGCACCAGGCCCACCTGCTGGGCGATGCCCGGCACCAGGTTGGAGGCGGCCGCCACGAAGGCGGCGATCAGGAAGGCGGCGGCGACCATGGTGAGGACCAGGGTGCCGGTGGTGCGCGCGGCGCCCCGTACGATCTGCGTCCACAGGTCCGCCAGCCAGTTGCGGTGCTCGTGCCGGCGGCGCCGGTCCTCCAGCGCGGCCAGCAGGACCCGCTCGTCGAAGTCCGGGGTGGGCGGCACGTCCGGCAGCGTGGCCAGCAGCTGGACCAGGCGCGAGGCGCCTGCCATCTCGGCCGTGCAGGCCGGGCAGCCGCGCAGGTGATCCGCCAGGCTGCGTGCATCCTCGGCCGACAGCTCGTCCCCGACGAAGCCGTCGATCAGGCGCAGGGCAGTCTCGTGCGTCATCACACTCTCTATAAGTCACCAGGGCCCCGAAAAGTTGCGGCCGGCCGCGGGTCTGGGCCAGCGAGGGGGTCAACGCGGGCGGCCACCGGCCGTGTCGGGTCCGGGCTCCTTCGGCGCCTTACTGGACGACCATAGGCACGTCCACGGTCGAGTGACCGAGGACGCACCCCTGGTGAACGCCGGACCACCGCCACGGGCCCTCGTCGCTCGACGACCAGACTGAGTTCCGCGGGGTCCGGCGCACCGGGACGTGGAGAGCCGCGATAGGGCTGCGCGCCACCGAGCGCCGATCAGTAAGCGACCGGCAGCCACGTCCCGAGCACGAGGGTGCCCCCAGGCTGAGTGCACCAGCGAGGAGGCACAGGTGGATTCTCTCATGCGGTATGGCGGCGTCGACTGGGCGAGCCGCAGCCACGCGGTGTGCGTCGTCGACGAGCGCGGGGAGGCGATCGAGCGGTTCGAGGTCGAGCACAGCGAGCCCGGCCTGCGGACGCTCGGACGGCGCCTGGCGAAGGCGGGTGTCGCCCGGGTCGCCATCGAGCGGCCGGACGGCCCCGTGATCGAGGCGCTGTTCGCGGCCGGGCTCGAGGTGGTGGTCATCGCCAGCCGCTCGGTCAAGGCCCTCCGCGCCCGCTACGGGACGGCCGGCAACAAGGACGACCGCGGCGACGCGTTCCTCCTCGCCGACGTGCTGCGCACCGACGGCCACCGGCTCCGCGCCCTCCAGCCGGACGCCCCGGAGACCGTCACGCTGCGGGCGACGGTCCGGGCGCGCAAGGACCTGGTCGGGACCCGGACCCGGCTGACCCAGCAGTTGCGGGCGCACCTCGAGCTCGTGTACCCCGGAGCGATCGGGCTGTTCGCAGATCTCGACTCCCCGATCGCGCTGCGCTTCCTGCTCCGCTTCCCCTCGGCCACCAGGGCGGCCTGGCTCTCCCCGAAGCGGATGGCGGCCTGGCTCAGGAGCGAGGGGTACTGCGGCCGGACGAGCGCGGACGAGCTCCACCGCCGGCTCGAGACCGCACCGGCGGGCGTCACGGGCGCCGAGGCCGAGGGGAGAGCAGCCGTCACGCTCGCGTTCGTGCGGGCGCTGCTCGCCGTCCGGGCCCAGATCGGCGAGCTGGAGACCCGCATCCGGGAGCAGCTCGAGCTCCATCCCGACGGCGCCATCTTCCAGAGCCTGCCGCGGGCGGGGCAGGTCCGGGCGGCGGCACTCCTCGTCGAGATCGGGGACGTCCGGGAACGCTTCCCGACGCCCGAGTCGCTGGCCTGCCTCGCCGGTGCCGCGCCGTCGACCCGCCAGAGCGGGCAGCATCTCGCGGTGACGTTCCGCTTTGCCTGCGACAAGAAGCTGCGCGATGCGCTCATCGACTTCGCCGAGGACAGCCGCTTCGCCAACCCCTGGGCGGCCAGGGTGTACGCCGACGCGATCGCGCGTCACAAGACGCATCCCCACGCGGGCCGGATCCTCGCCCGGGCCTGGGTCTATGTCCTCTGGCGCTGCTGGCAGGACCGCGTCCCCTACGACCCGGCTCGTCACCGCGCCCTCCAGCGGGTCGTTCTCGAGCAGGCGGCTTGACATAGGGCTACTCAGTAGACCTGGTCGTGCGAGCCCAGGTTCACGAGGAACGCGTCCTCGCCCTCCCAGCGAACGAGAACTCGCAGATCGTCGTCGACGGTGAATGCCCAGTAGGCGGCCAGCTCGCCCTTCAGCCTGTACAACCGAAGGTGCGTACAACGGAAGGAGCGGGTCGTGCGGGTCGGCCGCGAAGCGCCGTATCGCGGCGCCTCACCAGCCGCGAACTCCGCCTCGGCTTCACGGACCTCCACGAGGAAAACCGCCCGACGAAGCGCGCCGAGCTCGGCCTGGTCGCGCTCGTAGCGTTCAGGGTTCACGATGTATGTGCGGCTTTCCGTGAGCGCTGCAGGACGACGGTCGGCTAGGCGCGTGGCCGCCGCAGGTTGGTGCCCCCGCTAGGACGGCCGAATCCCTCCGCTGTCGGGAAGTGCCAGGACGGCGCATCCTTCCCGCCGGGCGACGTCCGCCAGGGGATGGTCGGAGGTCGCAAGGCGATCACCCCGCGCGAGGGCTGTTGCCAGCGCCATGCAGCCCGCGAGTGAGATCGGGCGCATCGCCCGGTCGTAGTGGGCTGCGCGCAGGCGACCCGCGGAGCGCGCGAGTGGCTCGTCGACGGGAATCACGTCGAGGCCGCCGGCTCGCAGCCAGTCCAGTCGTTGCTCGACTTCGTCGACCGTCCGCCCCATGATCCGCACCAGGACGTCCAGGATCTCGGCCTCGTTGACCGCGCTCACCACGGGGGGATCGTCGCGGTCGCGCAGGAGCGCTGCAACTTCGGCCGCGGCGGGCTCCCCGCGCAGGAAGGCGACCACGGCCTGCGCGTCGAGCACCGTCATCGCGGACCCGGGATGCGGCCCTCGTGATCCCGCTCTTCCTCGCGGACGATCGCCCTGGCCTCGTCACTCGTGGGACCCGGGCCGGCAAGCGATCCCATCGCCGCGCCGATCGGATCCTCGGGCAACGGTCGCACCACGAGCGCGTCTCCGTGATCCTCGATCAGCACGCGCCGTGCCCCCCACCTGCGTCGCACGTCGGCGGGGACGGAGATCTGGCCACCTTTCGTGAGCACACTCGTTCTCATGCGTCCGATTATATCTCATGGGAATTGGTCGTCCTCATGACGGCCGCGAGTGAAGATGCCGCACGCCGCGCAGGATCGCTCCAACATCGGGTCAATCGGAGCCTTCGTGCCGGCGAGCACCAGCGCCTGGCCGGACGCACCGCGCCGACCACGACGTGACCTGACGACGCCGGCGCGGCTCGGCTACCTTCGCTCCGGGCTCGTCGCGACCCCTCGAGCGCGCTGCCCGGGCCAGTGTAGCCTTGCGCATGGAGACGCCCCGCGCGGAGCGGCTGCGCGCCGATCTTCCGGCCCTGGTGCCGCTGCGCGCCGGCCGCTACCTCGTCAGTCAGGACAGCGACGCCCCAAGCCGCTGATCCCGCGCCGCTGATTCCGCGCCGGTGATCAGGCGGAGCGGGTCGCGCGGGAGAATCGGACCGCCCGGGGTCGATCAGGCGGAGCGGACCGCGCGGGTCGAGCGGACCGATGCAGGGGCAACCACCGCGGGGGTGGGCGCGCCAAGGCCCTCGGCGACAGAGGCGGGCACCACGGCAGGGGCGGCCACCACGCGGCCCGGCGCGGCGGGAGCGGCCCCGGCAGGGCCGGGCACGACAGCCGGAGCAGGCACCACGCGGCCCGGCCCAGCAGGGGCGGCCACCGCGATCTCCTCGGCCACCGGTAGTTCGTCGACCATCGGGACCCCTTCGGCCGCCGGCAGCTCATCGACCCCTCGGATCGCCCGGCCAGTCGAGCGCTCGGCAGCCCGTGCCCCATCGGTCGCCCGGTCCTCGTCGCGGGCGCCCGGGCCCGTCCCGGTCGGCTCGATCGGCT
>JAKAHX010000174.1:0-3711 GCA_021814735.1 Chloroflexota bacterium
CAGCGGGTCGAACGGCACGGGCCCCCGGCGGCGCCAGGTGGAAGCGCGTCCGGCCCCCGGGCCGGACGCGCCGCCCTCACACTTCCTTGTACTCGCCCTCGACCGGCTCTTCCTCGCCGGGCCCCGTGTCGGCACCGGCCTCGCCGGGGCCAGCGGCCCCGTCGCCACCGGGCGTGGGCCCGGCGGCCTGGTACGCGGCCGTCCCGACCTTCTGGAGCTGGGTGGCGAGATCGGTCGCGCGCGCCTTGATGGCATCCATGTCGGCGCCCTTGAGGGCCTCGCGGACCGCCTCCACGGCGCGCTCCGTCGCCGCCCGGTCCTCGGCCGAGACCTTGTCGCCCAGGTCGCGCAGGGTGCGCTCGGCCTGGAAGGCGAGGGTGTCGGCCTGGTTGCGGGTCTCCACTTCCTCGCGCCGGCGACGGTCCTCCGCGGCGTGCTCGGTGGCATCCCGCACCATCCGGTCGACGTCGTCCTTGGAGAGCATCGAGGAGGCGGTGATGCGCACCTGCTGCTCGCGGCCGGTGGCGCGGTCCTTTGCCTTCACGTCCAGGATGCCGTTCGCGTCGATGTCGAAGGTCACTTCGATCTGCGGGATGCCGCGCGGGGCCGGCGGGATGCCGTCCAGGATGAAGCGTCCCAGCGTCTTGTTGTCGGACGCCATCTCGCGTTCGCCCTGGAGCACGTGGATCTCCACCTGCGGCTGGTTGTCGCTGGCGGTGGAGAAGACCTGGCTCTTGGACGTCGGGATCGTCGTGTTGCGGTCGATCAGGCGGGTCATGACGCCGCCGAGCGTCTCGATGCCGAGCGACAGCGGCGTGACGTCGAGGAGGAGCACGTCCTTCACCTCGCCGCCCAGCACGCCGGCCTGGATCGCGGCGCCCACCGCCACGACCTCGTCGGGGTTGACGCCCTTGTGGGGCTCCTTGCCGCCGAACATGGCCTTGACGGCCTCGACCACCGCGGGCATGCGGGTCTGCCCGCCGACCAGGATCACCTCGTCGATCTCGGACGGCTTCAGACCGGCGTCCCGCAGCGCCTGCTGGACCGGGCCCTTCGTGTGGTCGATGAGGTCGGCCACCAGGTCCTCCAGCTTCGCGCGGGTCAGCGGCAGCACGAGGTGCTTGGGACCCGTCGCGTCCGCCGTGATGTACGGCAGGTTGATCTCGGTCTGCAGGGTCGTGGAGAGCTCGATCTTGGCCTTCTCGGCGGCTTCCTTGAGCCGCTGCATGGCCTGCTGGTCCGCGCGCAGGTCGATGCCCTGGTCCTTCTTGAACTCGGCCAGGAGCCAGTCGATCACGCGCTGGTCGAAGTCGTCGCCGCCGAGGTGCGTGTCACCGTTGGTGGACTTCACCTCGAAGACGCCGTCGCCCAGCTCCAGGATCGAGATGTCGAACGTGCCGCCGCCCAGGTCGTAGACCGCGATCTTCTCGTCGGCCTTCTTGTCCAGGCCGTAGGCGAGGGCAGACGCGGTGGGCTCGTTGATGATCCGCTTGACGTCCAGGCCAGCGATGCGCCCGGCATCCTTGGTCGCCTGCCGCTGCGTGTCGTCGAAGTAGGCGGGGACCGTGATCACGGCCTCCGTGATCTTCTCGCCCAGGTACGCCTCGGCGTCCGCCTTGAGCTTCTGCAGGATCATGGCGCTGATCTCCGGCGGCGTGTAGCCGGTGCCGTCCGCGAGCACCACCTTGATCCCGTCGCTCTTGGCGTCGCGCTCCACCTTGTAGGGCACGAGGCCCTTGGAGCGCTGCACCTCCGGGTCGTCCCACCGGCGGCCCATGAACCGCTTGATCGAGTACACCGTGTTCGCCGGGTTCGTGATCGCCTGGCGCTTGGCCAGCTGGCCCACGAGACGCTCGCCGGTCTTGGTGACCGCGACGACGGAGGGGACGGTGCGACCGCCCTCCGCGCTGGGGATGACGGTCGGCTCGCCGCCCTCCATCACCGCCACGACCGAGTTGGTCGTTCCGAGGTCGATACCGATGATCTTGCCCATGGGTCAGTGCTCTCCTCCGGGCGTCTCACGCCCGCCGACGTTGTTGGCGACCGCGACGAGCGCGGGGCGCAGAACGCGGTCCCGCAGCCGGTACCCGCGCTGCAGTTCCGCGATGACAGTTCCATCCGGAGCGTCCGTTGTCTCCTGGTGCACGACGGCCTCGTGCTCACGCGGGTCGAACGGTCGGCCGACCGCCTCGATCGGGGTCAGGCCCTCCGACTCCAGCAGCGCACGGAGCTTTCGCTCGACGAGCCATACGCCCTCGACCCATCCGCTCGACGCCACGTCGGCCGGCATGGCCTCCAGCGCGCGGTCGAAGTCGTCGACGACGGCCAGCAGCTTGCGGATCAGCGCCTCGCTGGCCAGCCCGAGGCTGGCTTCCCGCTCCTGTTCGCTGCGCCGCCGGTAGTTCTGGAAGTCCGCCGCGCTGCGTTGCCACGCGCTGCGCAGCTCGTCCGCCTCGGCACGGGCAGCCTCCAGCGCCGCGCGGAGCCCTGCGAGCTCGTCGCCCTCGGCCGGAGCGGATCCCGGCTCTCCCGTGGCCGCCTCCGGCGCCGGCGCCTGCGGCGGTTGCTGCTCGGCCCCGTTGCCCCCGCGGGACGGGGCCGCGTGAACGTGGATGCGGCGGCGCGTGCCGCCGTCGTGCTGTCGTTCGGTCATGCGAGAAAGTGGTCCACCAGTTCGTTCATGAGCCCGCCGACGTAGCGCACGCTGCTGATCGCGTGGGGGTACGGCATCCGCGTGGGACCCAGCACCCCGATGATCCCGGTCGCCCGACCGGGCCGGCCGTAGGCTGCCACGACCAGGCTCACGTCGCGCATCTCCTCGACCTCGTTCTCGCTGCCAATGAACACCTGGACGTCGCTCCCCTCCGCCACCTTCCGGGCGAGGCGGCCGAGGTACTCCCGGTCCTGCAGCACCGCGAAGACGCGGCGCACCTTCTCCGACTCCGAGAATTCCGGCGCCGCCAGCACGTTGAGGAGCCCTTCGCTCACCACGTCCTCCACGGCGGCCGCGTCGAACTCCTGCATTACGCGAAGCGTACGGGTGGCCGCCTGGTGGACCAGCCGCTGCTCCGACGTCTCGAGCGGGAGCGTCGCGATGGCGGCCTCCACCTCGGCGGTGGAGCGGCCGGCAAGCGTCTCGTTGAGGCGGCGTGCCGCCCGGTCGAGGGTCTCCTGGTCGGTGGCCTCGCCAAGCTGGAGGAGGCACTGCTTGACGGCGCCCTCCGCCAGCACGAGGACGAGCGCGGCGATCCGGTCCCCGCCGCAGATGAGATCGGCGCGCCGGAGCCGGGCGGTGGCGGGCTTGGCCGGGGTGGCGAGCCCGGCCTCCTGGGTGACCGACGCGAGCGTCGCGGCCGCCAGGCGGAACCACTGCTCGGAGGTGAATTCCACCTGGCCGAACTGGTGCCGGATCATCAGCTGCTCGACCGGCGCGAGCTGGACCGCCTCCTCGATCGAGGTGACGTACAGCCGATAGCCGGCGTCCGTCGGCGTCCGCCCGGCGCTGGTGTGGGGATGCGAGAGGTATCCGGCGCGTTCGAGCTCGGCCATGATGTTGCGGACCGTTGCCGGGCTCACGCCCAGCCCGTAGCGCTCCACGAGGGCGTGGCTGCCCACGGGAGCGGCCGTCACCACGTATTCCTCGATGATGGTCCGCAGGATCGCCTGCGCCCGTGGGTCGAGCGGCCCGGGCCCGCGGTCCTTCCGACGCGC
>JAKAHX010000174.1:3721-4894 GCA_021814735.1 Chloroflexota bacterium
GTCGGCCTTCCCATTGTTAGCACTCTCCGGTGGCGAGTGCTAACTGCCGGATACTACCAAGCCCCGTCCGGGGGTGTCAACGGGGACGACCCTGGCGGCCCGACATGGCGCACCCGCAGCTGGGCCGGCAGGAGCGTCGCGCGCACGGTCTCTTCCGGGGACCCGCGGCCGCGGGTGGTGCGCGGGGCACGGTCCGGCGCGGGTGCCACGCGCGGGGTGACGGTTACAGCCCGGCGACTCGTCAGCGGCTCAGCGCTTTGCCCGCATGATCCAGAGCGCCACCACCACGCTCAGGACGAGAGCCGTCCAGACCACCGCCTCCTGGAGGTTCTTGGCGCTCACGGCGACCAGGCCGATCCCGGAAAGACCGAGGATCACGAACAGGAGGAGCGAGATGGCCTGACGCCACATGGGGCCGGACCAGGTTCGAGGGTCCGACTGGAGGAGCACGCGGACGTCGCCCGCCCGCGGTGGCGGAGGTGGCATCCGGCGGGCAGCCGGCGCGGAACCGCCATTGCCGGCTCGACCGGCTCGCTCGCGCCGTCGCGTCGACGCCCGTCGATCGCTCATTCCGCTGCGCCTCCCATTGCGGCTGTCGGCGCCTCGCGGTCCGGTCGCGCGTGGCCCGGGGTCGCGAACCTCGCGAGCGGCACGGCCGAGGCGTGCCCGATGGTAGCAGGCCGTGGCGGCCGGACAGCGGCCGATACCGCGCGGCTGGCGCTCGCCGGTGGCCGCACGGCCGCACCCCACGGCCGCCCCCTACGGCCGCGTGGTGGTCCTGCCTGGCGGGTGGAGGCTGCGCACGGGGACGGAGCCGGCTGCCGCCCGGTGGGACGCGTGGCCGGCACCATCAGATGCTCTATGACAAGTATTGTCGGACGGCAGTAATATGGGGGCACGAACCGGCGCCACCTGGTCCCCTGCGGGCAGGCGGCGCGAGAAAGGGGTGCGGGCATGACCCGGATCGAGTACAGGATCGAGCTGATGGTGTATCACGAGAACGAGGAGGTCCACCGCTCCGAGCTCCTTGCGCAGCTCAACGACCTGGGCAAGGAGGGCTGGCGGCTGGTCGCGATCGACCCGCTGCAGCGCAGCTC
Organism: Chloroflexota bacterium; assembly: GCA_021814735.1. Lineage (GTDB taxonomy): Bacteria > Chloroflexota > Limnocylindria > Limnocylindrales > CSP1-4 > JAJYNJ01. The sequence continues at coordinate 4,819 of JAKAHX010000174.1, forward strand.
CGGGGGCGGATGGACGCCGCCACGCCCGCCCGCGATGCTGCTGATGCGCGAGGTGGCGGCGTAGTCGCACCGCGGC
>JAKAHX010000175.1 GCA_021814735.1 Chloroflexota bacterium
CAGCGGATGACGCTCGTGCCGTAGGCACCGGGAGCCCCGTGGGACGCGCTCCGGACGTCGCGGTCCGGACGCTGCGTGCCGGGTCGGCGCGCAGGAACGCTACTGGTTGACGGGGACGGGCCCCTCCGGGAGCTCGAGCGAGATCCGGCCGTCCACCACGCGCACCGGGTAGGTCTGGAGCGGCAGCTCGGCGGGCGGATCGAGCGCCTCGCCGGTCGCCAGGTCGAAGCGGGAGAGGTGGAGCGCGCACGTCACCGAGTCGCCGGTCAGGAAGCCCCGGTCCAGCTCGAAGTACTCGTGCGAACAGGTGCCTTGGACGGCGCGGATCGTGCCGTCCAGGTTGACCAGCAGGATGTCGGTGTCGTCGACCTGGACCATGTGCATGGTGCCGGGCGGGACGTCCTGGAGCCCGGCGACGTCGACCAGGCGGCTCATGCCGGGCCCGGGATCCACTTGCGGTCGAGCAGGTCCCGCAGGCGGTCCTGTGCCGCGGGGAGCGGGATGCGCGCGACCACCGGCTCCAGGAACCCGAGGACGATGAACTTGCGCGCCACGTCCCGCGGAATCCCCCGGCTCATCAGGTAGAAGATCTGCCCCTCGTCCACCGGCCCCACCGAACTGGAGTGGCTGGCGCGCCGCACGTCGGGCTGGTCGATCTCCAGCGAGGGGATGGCCACCGAGCGGGCCTTCTTCGCGAGCAGCATGGAGAACTCGCCGAGGAAGCTGTCGGTCCCCTTCGCCGAGCGCTCGATGTCGATCAGGCCCTTGAAGAAGCCCCGGCTGGAGCCCTGGAAGACCCCCTTGCTGAGGAGGTCGCCCGTGGTGTCCTGGCCACGGTGCCGGGTGTAGCTGGTCAGGTCGAAGCGCTGGTCGCCGCCGGCGAAGGCGATCTCCGCCTGGTGCACGCTCCCGCCGCGGCCCTCCAGGACGTTGTCGATGCGGCTCTTCACGAAGCCCCCGCCCACCACGGCGAGCGCCCAGCGGAGGGAAGCGGACTCGCTCACCGTCGCGTGCCGCGTGACCAGCGAGACCGTGTTGAGGCCGAAGTCCTCCTGCCCGGCCACGTCGAGCGTGGATCCCGGCTCCAGTACCACCTCCGTGGTGCCCGCCCACAGGGACTGGGGCGCGCCGTCGCGGTCGCCGGCAGAGGCGACCTGCTCCTCCAGGAGCGCGGCGTGGGCGTCACGGCCGAGCGACACCACGGTCCGGGTCAGGTGCGCGCGCCCCGGCGCTCCCTGGGCCCAGCGGATCACGATGGGCCCCTCCAGCGCGACGCCGTCGGGGACGTGGACCAGCACGCCCAGCGAGAACCCGGCACGGGTGGCCTGTGCGAACCGGTCGTCGGCAGGCAGCGTGGCGCCGCCCTCGAGCAGGCGCCGCAGCAGGGCCGGGTCGCGGCGCAGCACGCGCTCGAACGTGTCGACGATCACGCCCGCGCCGGCGGCCTGCGGGCTGAGCCCGCGGGCCACGACCACGTCGTCGCGCACCTCGAGGAGCGCCGACGCGCCCTCGGGGACGGCGGCGGACACCGTCGCAGCCTCGCCCGCGCGCTGGTACGCCGCCAGCTCGCCGAAGCGGACCGGGCGCAGATCGACGTACGAGGTGAACAGCGGGTTCGACTCGACCGGCAGCTCGTGCGCGAGGGCCAGCGCCGCCATGCGGTCGTCGGTCAGCCAGGCCGGCTCACCGAGGTCGCGGGAGAGGTCACGCGGAGACGGCTCGGCGGCGAGGCCGAGCGGGGAACCGGCGACGACGCCGGCAGTGGTGGAGACGGTCATCCGAGCGCGCCGTCCATTTCCAGGCGGACGAGCCGGTTGAACTCGATCGCGTACTCCATCGGGAGCTCCTTGGTGAACACCTCGAGGAAGCCCTGCACGATGAGGTTCTGCGCCTCGTTCTCGGTCAGCCCGCGGCTCATCAGGTAGAAGACCTGGTCCTGGCTGATCTTCCCGACGGTGGCCTCGTGGGTCATCGTGGTGTCGTCTTCCTGGATGTCGATGTAGGGGTAGGTGTCGCTGCGGCTCTGGTCGTCCAGCATGAGGGCGTCGCAGCGCACGCTGGTGACCGCGTTCGTGGCACCCGGCGCGACCCGCACGTTGCCCCGGTACGTGGCTCGCCCGCCGTCCTTCGAGACCGACTTGCTGACGATACGGCTGCGCGTGTCGGGGGCCAGGTGGATGGCCTTGGCGCCGGTGTCCTGGTGCTGGCCCTTGCCGGCCACGGCCACCGAGATGATGTCCGCCGTGGCGCCTCGCCCGCGCAGGTAGATGCTCGGGTACTTCATGGTGAGCTGGGAGCCGGTGTTGGCGTCGATCCACTCGACGGTCGCGTGCTCGTGCGCGTGGGCACGCTTGGTGACCAGGTTGTAGACGTCGTTGGACCAGTTCTGGATGGTGGTGTACCGGACCTTGGAGCCGGGCAGCGCGATGACCTCCACCACCGCCGCGTGCAGCGAGTCGGTGGCATAGATGGGCGCGGTGCAGCCCTCGATGTAGTGCACCTTCGCGCCCTCGTCCACCACGATGAGGGTGCGCTCGAACTGGCCGGTGTTCTCGCCGTTGATGCGGAAGTACGCCTGGAGCGGGAGCGGCACCTCCACGCCCTTCGGGACGTACACGAACGACCCGCCCGACCAGACCGCGCTGTTGAGCGCAGCGAACTTGTTGTCCTCGGGCGGAACCACCGTGCCGAAGTACCGCCGGAAGATCTCCGGGTACTCCTGGAGCGCCTGGTCGGTCCCCATGAAGACCACGCCGAGCTTCGAGAGCTCCTCGCGCACCGAGTGGTAGACCACCTCGGAGTCGTACTGCGCCCCCACGCCGGCGAGGAACTTGCGCTCGGCCTCCGGGATCCCCAGCTTCTCGAACGTCGCCTTGATCTGCTCCGGGACGTCGTCCCAGGACTTCTCCTCGCGCTCGGACGGCTTGCGGTAGTACACGATCCGGTCGAAGTCGATCCGGGAGAGGTCTCCGCCCCAGTCCGGCATGGGGCGCTTCACGAAGTGGTCGTAGGCGCGCAGCCGGAACTGGAGCATCCACTCCGGCTCGTGCTTGTAGCGGCTGATCTCCTCGACGGTCTCTCGGGAGAGGCCGCGCCGGGTCTCCGCGAGATAGACGATGTCGTCCTTGAAGTCGAACTTCGAGCGGTCGTTCGAGACCTGCTCGCGCAAGACGGTCATGCGATCTCCCTGGCGCTGTGCCGGCGCCGGCGGGTGAGGATCGGTTGGTCGCGCGTCCCGGCGCGATGGGATTGCGGGCCGGGGACGCGCCGGCGGCCTGCGCCGCCGGTTGACCCGTAATCCCGACCGATATTATCGGAATTAGCCCGGCCGCCGTCAACGGCCCCGCCGCGACTCAGAACCAGGTGGAGCACCACGGCGCCACCGGCGTGTGCAGCATCGCGTCCGCGGTCGCGAGCGCGCCGGGCTCCAGTGCCTCCACGTGACCGGCCTGCGCGAGCGTGCGCAGCGACACGCCCCCGAGCGAGACCGCACCGAGCGCTTGCGCGTCCAGCCGCAGCCCGGCCGGCGCCGTGGTGCGCTGGCAGGCGGCTCCCTCCGGGCCACCCTCCAGCTCGAAGCGTCCCGACGCGTACCCCAGCGGATCCGCGATCTCCAGCACCACGCGGCCTGTCGCCGTGTAGCGCCGCGCCGCGAGCACGGCCACCGGGTCCAGGACCCGGACCCACAGGAAGTCGCTCCGGTGGTGCTGCCGCACGGCCCGCGCGTCCTCCAGCAGCCACGGCAGGGCCTCGTCGGGCGAGCGATCCTCGGCCTTCACCGTGGCGATCCAGTCCACCTCGCAGGCGTACCGCCACAGGCGCGCGTACGCCTCGTCCGTGAGGGCGAGCAGCTCGTCCACGACCAGCGTCGAGGTGGACACCCGGTCGGCCCAGGTCTCCTCCACGTGGTAGCGCAGGTACCCCTGCGGGCGGCCCTCGGCGTCGCGGTGCAGGACGTGGCGCGTTCCCCTGGCCGGCGGGAAGGGAGCCTCGACGAGGCCGAGGACCATGTCCCACCACAGGTCGCTGCGGGTGATGGACCCCACCTGGCTGCGGCGCATCCGATCGTGCAGGCCGGGGGCAAGCTCGCGCACGACCGCGCGATCCACGAGCTCGACGGACCCGCTCCCCGGTCGCACGAAACGAGCGCCGCGGGCGTCGATGTCGAGGCGGACGTGGTCCGCCGCCCGGCCGAACCCGTAGCGACCGTAGATCGGGTACTCGGAGGCGATCAGGATCGCCAGCGGCTCGCCCCGCGCGGCGGAGGCGGCGAGATCGGCCGTCATCATGCGGTGCAGCAGGCCCTGCCGGCGGTGGGTGGGAAGCACCGAGACGGCCGTGATCGCGGAGGCGGGCAGGAGGACGCCACCGGGAAGCGTGAGCTCGGTCGCCCACGAGCGGAACGTCCCGCAGATGGTGCCCCGGTCGAACGCCGCCTGGCAGCGCGCCAGGTCGATGTGCCCGCGACGGATCTCCGCCTGCCGCTCCGTGTCTCCGTCGCCGAAGAAGGGCACCTGGAGGGCGGCGAGCCACGCGGCGAGTTCCGAGTCCTCGATGGTCCGGATGGTGATGGCCATCGGGCGATGGTACGTCGCGCGGCGGCGGGCGTGGCGGCGGGGACCGGCCCGCGGCAGCGGCGGGACGAGGCGGAGAGCCGTTGGCGTGGGCGGAGCGACGGCTAGCGCGCGGACAGCACGTCCCGAAGGGTGGCCGCGAGCGCCTCGTACTGCTCGATCCGGTTGTAGCGCTGCGCCGACACGCGCACGTACAGGTCGCCCCGGGTACCGGCCGGGACATCGCCGGACGCGATCAGCCACGGCGGCGGCCAGGCGATGACCGGCGCCTCGAAGCCGCGGTCGCGGAGTGCGTCGTGGAGCGCTTCGGCCGC
>JAKAHX010000176.1 GCA_021814735.1 Chloroflexota bacterium
CGGCCATGCCCGAGACGATGATCCCGCTGGTTGCCATCGGGATGTCCGCCAGCGCCGACCACGGCACGCAGGCGGACATCGGCATCGGGGCGATCCTGGGCGCGCCCTTCATGCTCTCCACGCTGGCGCTGTTCGTGACCGGCGTGGCCGTCCTGGCACGGGCGCGGCGTCACGGCGGCGGCGACCGGCTCGAGATCGACCCCCAGGTGATCGCGACGGACCTTCGCACGTTCGCGCTCGCCTACGGCCTGGCGCTTGCCGCCGCCTTCCTCCCCGCGGCGCTGGCGCCCGGGAAGATCGCCGTGGCAGGCCTCCTGCTGATCCTCTACCTCCGCTACGTCCGGGCGCACCTGGGGGCCGAACGGGCCGAGGGGGCCGCCGACGGGCTGCGACCGCTCCGCTTCCGCCGCCTGGACCCCCGACGCCACCAGCGCTCGCCGCGCCTCCGGCTGATCGGCCTCCAGGTGGCGGTGGCCATGATCTTGATCGTCGGGGGGGCCGTGGTGTTCGTGGGTGCCGTGGAGGACCTGGCCGCCGGGGTGGGCGTCAACCCTGCGATCATGAGCCTGGTCATCGCGCCTATCGCCACGGAGCTGCCCGAGAAGTTCAACAGCGTGATCTGGATCGCCCAGCGCAAGGACACGCTCTCCATGGGGAACATCACCGGCGCGATGGTCTTCCAGAGCTGCATCCCGACGGTGGTGGCGCTGCTGCTTGCGACGGGGACGTGGAGCGTCACGCCGTCGTCGGCGCTCGGGTTCGCCTCGGCGGCGATCGCGTTCGGCTCGGTCGCGACGATCTTCCTGCCGATGCTTCGGCGCGACCGGCTGACCGGCCGGGGCCTCCTGGCCGGAGGCGCCTTCTACGTGGCCTACCTGGGGCTGGTGGGACTCTCCGTCGCCGGCGCGATCTGACCCTCGGCGCGATCTGACCGTCGGCGCGATCGGACCCCCGGCGCGTTCCCCGCGCCGGCACGGGCCGGGATTCCGCCGGGAGGCGCGTCGTATACTCGCGCCCATGGTCACCGAAGACGCTTCCCGGACCTCGACATCGGCTGTCGCGTCGGAGCGGGGCGCAGCCACCCCGATCTGCTACCTCAACGGGCAGTTCCTCCCGCTCGCCGACGCCAACGTCAACATCATGACCCACGCGTTCATGTACGGCACCGGCGTGTTCGAGGGGATCCGGGCGTACTGGAACGCCGAGCAGGGCCAGCTCTACGGGCTGCGGCTCGCGGAGCACTACCAGCGCATCTCGGATTCCTGCCGGATCCTCTACATGGACGCGCCGGGCTCGGTGGACGAGCTGGTGGCGCTCACGGTCGATCTGCTCCGCCGCAACGGGTTCCGCGAGGACGCGTACGTGCGGCCGTCCGTCTACAAGTCGACGCAGGCGATCGGCGTGCGGCTCCACAACCTGGAGCAGGGGTTCTACATCCTGGCGATCCCGTTCGGCGACTACATCGACACCACCCACGGGATCCGTGCCCAGACGGTCTCCTGGCGCCGGGTGAGCGACCAGTCGCTGCCGGCACGGGCCAAGATCGTGGGCGCCTACGTCAACTCGGCGTTCGCCAAGACGGAGGCGCAGCTCGTGGGCGCGGACGAGGCGATCGTGCTGGCCGCCGACGGCCACGTCTCGGAGGGCAGTGCCGAGAACCTCTTCATGGTGCGGCGGGGCGAGCTGGTCACGCCGCCGGTCACCGATGACATCCTCGAGGGGATCACCCGGGCGGGCATCATCGAGCTGGCAGACCGGGAGCTCGGCCTGCGGGTGGTGCAGCGCAGCATCGACCGCACCGAGCTCTACGTGGCGGACGAGCTGTTCCTGTGCGGGACGGGGGCCCAGGTCTCGCCGGTGACGGAGATCGACCACCACGTCCTGGGCGGCGGACAGGTGGGGCCCATCACGCGGCGGCTCTCCGAGGCGTACTTCGATGCGGTCCGTGGACGCCTCCCGGCCTATCGCCACTGGCTCACGCCGATCTACTGAGACGCGGTCACCCCTGGACGTCACGCTGGATGGGCCGCCGCCCGGGGTAGGCCGTCCGCAGCACCGCTACGACCGCCTCCTGGAGATCCTCCCGGGGGCCGTCACCTGGCTGCTGATCCTCGCGCCGGTGGTGCTCAGCTTCTCGGTGCCCGCGCTCGTCGCGTGGTTCGTGCTGAGTTTCGACTTCTACTGGCTCTACCGCGCGGTCGTGGTGATCGTCAGCGTCACGGTGACGTACCTGCGCATCCGCGACGTGCTCGACGCCGACTGGCCCGCGCAGCTGGACGGGCTGGTGGACCTCCGCTCCCGCGAGCGTGTCCTGGTCGACCGGATCGAGCGGATCCGCGTCCGCGTCCGGGAGCTGGACCGGGCCGGTGACCGGCTGGCCGCGCGCGGTGGACGGCGCGAGGCCCGCCGGCTGCAGGCAGAGCTGGTGACGGTGCGCCGGCTGCTCGCGAGCGGCATCGAGCCGCTCGATCCGCGGCAGCTTGTCCAGGTGGCCCTGATCCCCACGTACACCGAGCCGTACGAGAAGCTGGAGGCGACGGTGCAGGCGCTCGCGGACGCCCGCTGGCCCACCGCGCGCAAGGTCGTCGCGATCATCACGCGCGAGACGGACACGCAGGGCCGGGAGAACGTGGCCCGCCTGCGCGAGCGTTTCGGCACCCGGTTCGCGCACTTCTTCCACATCCTCGACCCGCTGGAGCCGGGGGTCGTGATCGGCAAGTCCAGTGCCATGGCCTACGGTGGGCGCTGGCTCTACCGGCAGATGGTCGAGCTCGGCTACGACCCCTCGCTGGTGATCGTCACGGACCTCGACTCGGACTACCGGGTCCACCCGCAGTACTTCGCGTACCTGGCGCACCGCTTCGCCACCGACCCGGACCGCTACCACCGGCTGTACCAGCCCGTCCCGATGTTCCACAACAACCTCTGGGAGGTGCCACTGGCGGTGCGGCTCACCGCCGTGAGCGCCACCCACATCCAGATGTGGCGCTCGCTCTCGCCCGAACGGCTGGTGAGCTTCAGCTCGTACGCGGTCTCGCTGCGAACGGTCCACGAGGTGGGCTACTGGGCCACCGACGCGATCCCCGAGGACTCCCGCTTCTACTGGAAGAGCTTCTTCACCTACGCGGGCACGTTCCGGGCCGAGCCGCTCTTCATCCCGGTCTTCGGGGACGCCGTGCGCGCGCGCACCTATCCCCGCACGCTCTACCAGCAGTACACGCAGATCCGGCGCTGGGCCTGGGGCGTCACGGACATCCCCTACTACATTCGCCACGCGCTCACCCACCCGGAGATCCCGCTGCGGGTCCGGCTCCACCGCCTGGGGGATCTCTGGTCCGACCACATCAACTGGGCAGTGGCGCCCTACGTGCTGGTCTTCGGTTCCAACCTGCCGCTCCTGATCAGCAACCAGTTCGGGCACTCCGAGTTCGCCCAGACCACCCTGGGACACAACCTGCCGGTCTACGCGGCATGGATGCTGACGGCCGCCTTCTGCAGCCTGATGATCCTGATCTTCATCGAGGATCGCATCGCGCCGCCGCGCCCGGCGTCCTGGGGCGTGGTCCGCCGCGCGCTCGTCTACGTGCAGTGGCTGACGCTGCCGGTGGTCGGGATGATCTTCAGCAACCTGCCGGCGCTCGACGCGCAGACGCGGCTGATGACGGGCCGCCGGCTCGAGTACCGGGTCACGGAGAAGGTCTAGCCGGGGCGCCGACCGGCGCGAGCGCCGGGGCCCGGCGGCTGGAACGCCGCCCTGAGCACCGGGCGGTTCCGTGGCTGGAGCGCCGGGGGCCCGGCGGCTGAACGCCGCCCGGGACGCTAGCCGCCCGGGACGGTCAGCTGGGGGGTGCGCGCCCCGGTGATCACGATCGCATCGACCTTGACGGTCGGATCCGTGGCGGTCTTGATGGTGACCCCGAAGGTGGACTGCAGGACGCGCACCGTCTCCGGCATGGTGGCCTGCGCGCCGTTGTAGAAGGTCACGACCGTGTTCGGGTAGGTGAGCTGGTCCGCGCGCCCGCCATTGGCCGACGGCACGCTGGCGTTGATCCCCAGGTACTGCAGGTACGCGGCCGTGGCGGTGGCCTGGCCATTGATCCCGGAGCCGTTCTCGACGAGCACCTGCGCGGCCTCGGCGCCGAGCTTGGTGCGCGAGTCGAGCAGGGAGGTGGAGCCGGCCGCGAAGGCCTGGGCGACCGCCTGGCGGATGGCGGTCACGTTGGGATGGATCCAGTAGTTGATGGCGCAGGTGGCCGGCGGGCACTGGACGGCGTAGTCCGGCGGGTCGAAGACGAACGAGTGGAGGTCGCTCGTGTTGGCCTTCTCGATGAGCGACACCAGCGCCGGCAGCTGGTCGCGCGGGAAGTCCGTGTGCACCGCGTTGCGCAGCGCCTGGCCCAGCGCGTCGAGCTTGTTCGGGTCGAGGAAGCTGAGCACGTCGGTCTGCTGGCGGATCGAGGTGATCACCCGCTGCTGGCGCTGGGACCGGTCGAAGTCCGAGGTCGCGTGACGGGAGCGCGCGTAGGCCAGCGCCTCCTCGCCGCTCATGTGCTGGATGCCGGGTGGGATGTAGAGCTTGATCGCGCCCCGCCCGTTGTCGGTGGGGTAGTCGTAGTCGGTCACCGGGATCTGGACGTCCACGGTCACGCCGCCCAGCGTGTCCACCACCTGGCGGAAGCCGGAGAAGTTGACCTCGACGTAGTACGGGATCTGGATCCCCAGGAGGTAGCCGAGCGTTCCCTTGAGGGCGGTCACGCCGCGGGTCGCGTCGGTGCCCGGGAAGAGGTCCGGGGAGCCCTCCGCGAAGGTCCACAGGCTGTTGATCTTGTTCGGGTAGGTGCCGCCGAAGTAGGCGGCCGCGGGCCAGGAGGGCG
>JAKAHX010000177.1 GCA_021814735.1 Chloroflexota bacterium
TCTGAGCGCCGCCCCGGCCAGCGCCGCCCCGGCCAGCTCGGCCCCGACGTCGCTCAGTGTCACGTCGTTCGACGCCAGCTTCTCCGCCATGTCCCAGCTGTCCAGCGTCGTCTCGGCGGGCAGCGGGCTGGTCGGCGTCATCCTCCCCGACGTGACCACGTCGGCGAGGTACACCAGCTATGACCTTCCGTACCTGACCAAGGCCTTCCAGACGGCCGGGTACCCCGCCAGCGACTTCAAGATCCAGAACGCCGTCGGGACCACCAACACCGAGGTGGCGATCGCCCAGGCGGACATCGCCGCGGGCGCGAAGGTGCTGCTCGTGGATCCGCTGGACGGGCCGACCGGCAAGCAGATCCAGTCGCTGGCCGCGGCCGCGGGCATCCCCTACATCAGCTACGACCGCGCCACCTTCCAGGGCACCAACACGTACTACGTCAGCTTCGACAACGTCCAGGTCGGCAAGCTGATCGGCCAGGGCTTCATCCAGTGCGTGGCCGACTGGGGCGTCAAGGCGCCCAAGGTGTTCACGCTCGACGGCGGCCAGGACACCGACCCGAACGCGATCGACTTCGCCAAGGGCTACAACGGCGTGGTCTGGGGCCAGAGCGTGGCCCAGGTCAAGCCCGGCACGACGGCCTCCCACAACGGCGAGACCTACACGCTGGTGGGCGAGCAGATCGCTCCCGGATGGGATAACGCCAAGGGCCAGACCATCTTCCAGCAGGCCTACACGGCCAACAAGTCGATCAACGCGACCATCGAGGCCAACGACGGGCTCGCCAACTCCGTGATCACCGTCCTCAAGGCGGCGGGCGTTCCGGCCAAGAAGATCCCGACCACGGGACAGGACGCCACCCTCCAGGGCATGGAGAGCATCCTCCAGGGCTACCAGTGCGGATCGGTCTACAAGCCGATCTATCTCGAGGCCCAGGCGGCCGTGGCCCTCGCCAGCTACCTGCGCGCCGGCCAGACGCCGCCCGCAGCGCTGGTGAACGGCACCACGACCGACCCGACCAACGCCTCGGTCACTGAGCCGGCCGTCCTCCTGACCCCGCTCTGGGTCAACGAGGCCAACATGGCATCCACCGTCATCAAGGACAACTTCGTCTCTGCCAAGGACCTCTGCGCGCAGGTCGGCGCGAGCGTCTGCTCGGCCGCCAACATCCAGCCCTGAGGTCCCGATCGCAGCGGCAGCGCTGCGATCGCCTCGTGATGGACACCATGTCGCACCCGCGGACCGCGGGTGCGACATGGTCATTGTTGGCCCTGGCTCAGCCCGAACGCGCCGTGGCACGGGCCATTGCCGGGGCCCAGCCGGTCGGCATCATGCCGGGATCCGGCCTGGCGCAGAATGACCGCAGCCACTCCTGCCACCCGAGTGCCTGGAGGAGGAACGATGGAGATGCTCACCCCCGCCGACCGCTCGGCGCGAGGCGCCCCGGGGGCCGCCGGGCGCAGCCCCACGGACGCGTCGACCACCGACGAGCCACTGCTTCGCCTGCGAGGCATCAGCAAGCACTTCGGCGCGGTCCAGGCGCTCTACAACGTGGACCTGGACCTGCCCCGGGGACAGGTGACGGCGCTGTGCGGAGACAACGGCGCCGGCAAGTCGGTGCTCACCAGGACGATCGCCGGCATCCATCAGCCGGACAGCGGTGAGATCTACTGGGAGGGGCGGCCGATCCACATCCGCAGCCCACGGGACTCCGCATCGCTCGGGATCGAGACCGTCTACCAGGACCTGGCCCTCGCCGACAACCTCGACATCGTGCAGAACATGTTCCTCGGCCGGGAGCGGCTGACCCGGGGCCTGTTCCTCAACGAGGACAGCATGGAGCGGGCCGCGAGCGAGACCCTGGCCAGCCTCCACGTGACCACGGTCCGCTCGATCCGCCAGCCGGTCTCCACGCTGTCCGGCGGGCAGCGGCAGGCGGTGGCCGTCGCCAAGGCGGTCATGTGGAACTCCAAGCTCGTGATGCTCGACGAGCCGACGGCCGCCCTCGGCGTCGCGCAGACCAGGATGGTGCTCGACCTGGTCAAGCGCCTGAAGGAGCACGGCCTGGCCGTGATGATCATCTCCCACAACCTGAACGACGTGTTCGAGGTCGCGGACCGCATCGCCGTGCTGCACCTGGGCCGCATGGTGGCGCAGGACGTGGCGTCCGCCTTCGACCGCCAGAGCGTGGTCGACTACATGACCACGGGCCAATCGACCCGCGCAGTCGGCGCGTCCGACGCCAACTCGAGGAGGGACTGACGGCATGTCCGGGGTCGGAGGCGACAACCTGAAGGCACCGAACGGCGTACCGGACGTCGGGCAGGACCTCACCGCCGCGGCGGTGGACGTGATCCCGCCGGAGATCGTGGCGCAGTCGCTGGGCCAGTACCTGCGAGCGTGGTTCGGCCGGGTGCGCAGCGGTGATGCCGGCGTCCTGCCCGTGGTGGCGGCACTGGTCATCGTCACGATCGTCTTCGAGATGGTGACGCCCAACCACGTGTACCTGACGGCGGTCAACCTCGTCAACCTGTTCGATCAGAGCGCCGTCTTCATCGTGCTGGCGATCGGCGAGATCTTCGTCCTCCTGCTCGGCGAGATCGACCTTTCCGCCGGCTACGTCGCGGCGATCGGCGGGATCGTCGCGGCACAGCTCGTGCAGGTGCAGCAGGCCCCGTCGGATCTCCTGCACAACTGGCCGTGGTGGGGCGCGATGGCCGCAGCCCTGCTCGTGTGCGCCGCCATCGGGGCGCTCCAGGGGCTGATCATCACGCGCCTGCGGCTGCCGTCGTTCGTGGTGACGCTGGCCGGCCAGATGTTCTTCTTCGGGGTCATGATCATCATCCTTGGCGCCGCCGGCGGCGTCACGGTCACGAGCACGATCTCGGCCGACCAGCGGGCCTACTACGGCATCGTGTACACGTACATCCAGCCCGAGATCAGCTGGATCGCGCTGGTCGTCCTGGTCGTCCTGCTCGGCGGCTCGATGTGGCTGCGCGACAGCAGTCGGCGCCGCAGCGGCCTCGTGGCTCCGCCGGTGGGCCTGACGCTCGCCAAGATCGTCTTCATCGCGGTCGCCGGCGCCATCGTCGTGGCCATCTGCAACCTGAACCGGGGCGTGTACCTGCCGATCGTGGGCGTCCCGTGGGTCCTGCCGCTGGTGCTCGCCGTGCTGGGCGCCTCGATGGTGCTGCTCGAGCGCACGCAGTTCGGGCGCCACGTCTATGCGGTGGGCGGCAACCCGGAGGCCGCGCGCCGGGCCGGCGTCGGCGTGAACGCGGTCAAGACCTGGGCCTTCATCCTGTGCGCGGCCATCAGCGGCCTGGCCGGCATCATCTACGTCTCGTCGCTGGGCGGCATCACCACCAACATCAACGGCGGCCAGTACGTCCTGTTCGCCGTCGCCGCGGCGGTCATCGGGGGTACCAGCCTGATGGGCGGCCGTGGACGGGTCGTCCACGGCCTGCTCGGCGGCCTGACCATCGGCGCCATCTACAACGGCCTGTTCCTGCTCGGCATGTCGGTGCAGTACCAGTTCATCGCGACCGCCCTGGTCCTGATCGCCGCCGTGACCATCGATGCGCTGTCGCGCCGCAGCGGCGCCAGCGGGCCCCTCACGAAGGGCTGACACGTGCTCGGTCGGCGCAGAGCCGACCGGGGCCCAGCGCTCCACCGAGGGTCCGACCGCCCGGCGTGGACCCTCGGTTCGTCTGGCGGCGGACCGGCGCCAGGGACGCGTGGCCGCCCGGCCGATGGCCCCTGCCGTTCGGAGGCGGCGGCACCCTGCACCATCGTGCCAGTCCGGAGTGGTCCCTCTGGGCCACGGGCGTGGCCGCCCGCGGCCCCTACGGTAGCGGCGACGGGATCATGCGGCGTCCCGGCCGGCGCGCTCACGAGCGGCACCGTCGGGCCGGGACCCGCACGCCCGGACGAGCAGCGAGGGGAGCGACCCGACGAGACGAGCAGGCGCGGCGGTCCTGCGGCGGTGGTGGCTGACGGTGATCGTGGTGCTGGCGTGCACCCTGATCGGCACGGTCACCGCTCCCGCCGCGCGTGCCGCGCGGAGCTTCCCGGGGGCGCGCTCCGTGGGCTACGACGTGAGCTGGCCCAACTGTGGCTCCCCGCAGCCGGTGCAGCGCTTCGCCGTGGTGGGCGTGACCGGCGGGCTTCCTTTCACCGCCAACCCGTGCCTGGTCGCCGAGTTCCGAGCAGCGCAGCGCACGGGGGTCGCACAGCTCTACATGAACATCGCCGCGACCGGCAGGACGACGGCCGGGATGGGACGCACGGGGCCCGCGGGCGCCTGCGCGCGCTCCGCGCCGCTGTGCACCGCCCACAACTACGGGTACGCCGCCGCCAGGGCCGCCTACTCGCTGGCCCGGAGCCGCCTCGGCGCATCGGCCGTCCGCACCACGTGGTGGCTGGACGTCGAGTTCGGCCCCAACTGGTCGGCGAGCCCGTCGGTGAACGCACGCGCCGTAGCCGGGGCGCTTGCCTTCCTGCGGGGCCGCGGGCTCCCGGTCGGCATCTACAGCACGGCCTACCAGTGGAGCCGCATCGCCGGCCGCTTCCGTCCCGGTGTGCCGACCTGGTATGCGACCGTGACCCGCAGCGCGGCGGCGGCGCGCCACGCGTGCACCGCGTCCCGGAGCTTCACGGGGGGGATCGTCCGCATGGTCCAGTTCGCGCCAGGCGGCCTCGACGCGGACACCATCTGCTGAGACGCGCGGGCCCGGGCATGGGTCCCGGAGCTGGCATCCCCCCGGTGCCTCCGGCTCCTCCGTCTGTTGACGCGCGGGCCCCGGGTCACTGGACCGGGAGCTGGCAGTCCGCGGTGCCCCTGGCTGCTCCGCCTCCCGGACATGC
>JAKAHX010000178.1 GCA_021814735.1 Chloroflexota bacterium
GCCCCCGGACGGCCGAGCCGGGGTCAGGGCCTCCTGCTCGGTGCCGGGGTGCGGCGCGTGGGCCGGGCGGTGGCGCGGGGTGTCGCGGTCGGCGAGGCCGAGGGCGACGCGGCCGCGCCGGTCGGCGCCGCCACCAGCGGCGTGACCAGGAGCCGGTCCGCGGTGTCCCAGACGATGGACGGCGGCTTGCCACCACCGGGATCGAGCAGGAACATCCCGCGCACGCCCTGGAAGGGGATCGTGCCCTGGGCGGCGATGTACTGGCCGAGGTAGCTGCCGGTCGCCTTGTCGAACGCGATGATCCGCTGGTGCGCGGAGTCGTACACGTAGAGCGTCCCCTGGCCGCGCGTCGCCGAGCCGGTCATCAGCGCGTAGTGGTGGCCCGGGCGCAGGTCCTGGTTGTCGGGCGGCACCGCCAGGGAGAAGGCGGCGTCCGGCCGCCCGGCGATGTAGTGCGTGACCGTGTCGGGAGAGAGCGCGTAGATGTCACCGTCGATGAAGATCTGCTCGAAGCTCGAGACGTCCTGCGCGGTGGCGAGGTAGCCGGTCGGATCGGAAGGGAAGCCGCTGCCGTCGGCAGCAGGCGCGTAACGCAGGATCTGGCGGGCGCTCGGATCCACGACGTAGAGGTTGTAGAGCCCCAGGTCCGCGTTGTGGACGAAGGTCTCCACGTCGGTCAGGTCGGTGCCCCAGGTGACCGACCGGTTCATGACGATCGCCCCCAGCGTCCCGTGTCCCAGACGGTCTGCCGGCCGCCAGCGCCAGACCCCGCCGTTGCGGTCCACGATCACCACGTCGGGGCCGCCCACGGTGAGCATCCACGGGTCGCCAACCCCGTTCCCCGGCCCGTCGCCCTGCCGGACCACCGCGGTCACCGTGTGGCGCGCCAGGTCGAAACGGACCACCGTGTGCGCCGCGCGGTCGATGGCGTACGCGGCGCCGTCCGGCCCGAGCACCAGGCCCGAGAGGTCCGCGGCCGGATCGAGCTTGGTCATGGTGGCCACCGTGGTGGCCGCGGTCTGCACGGTGCCGTAGAGCTGGTCCAGCCCGGCCGCAACCTGGGCCCGGTACACGGCGATGGTGCCGGGCATGACGCCGGCCTGCTGCGCCACGTCCAGCTGCTGCCACGCCGAGCGCAGGGCGGTGAGCGCCTGCGCTGGATCCGCCTTGACCAGGTCGCCTCCCCCGCCGAAGACGAGCGTGAGCTGGTTCTGTACCGACGCCAGCGCGTCCTCGCCCGTGGTGGCCTGCCGGATCTCGGCGGTCTTCCCACGGATCCCCCCGCTGAGGGCCCAGTAGCCCACGCCGGCAACCAGCAGCACGAGCAGCACGCCCAGGATCCCGGTGGCGATGCGCCGCTCGCCTGCCCGGCGATCCGTGACGGAGCGGACGCGCTGGTGGCCGGTGCCCCGGCGCGGAAGGCGGTCCAGCACCCGCTCGACCAGGCCCGCCAGCGCGGTTGCGCCGACGTCGCCGGCACGCACGGCGGTGCCGCGGACGACGGTCACCCCCTCCACGACGGAGTCCGCCAGCGGGATGGGCGAACGGTCGGGGGCACCGGCCAGTGGATCCGCGGGATGGACCGGGACGAGCCGGTGCTCGACGCGCGTGGCGGGAACCTCGGAAGCCTCGATCACCAGGATGGCGTCCGAGTCCTGCGCACCCTCGGCCACCAGCCGGTGGTGCAGGTGCGCCGCCGCCTGGGCCGGCGGGAGGGTGGTGATGGCCCCTCGAACCTCGTCGACCCCGAGCCGCCGTGCGAGTTCCCCGGTGGCGAGCAGGACCACGTCGCCGACGAGCAGCTCCCCGCGCCAGACGTCCACGTGCAGGTTGCCCGGCGCCGGTAGCCCCGGCCCGCGGTCCGCCTCGGGGAGCGTCAGCAGGCGTCCCTGCCGGGCCAGAAAGGCGTCCGCGTCTCCCACCGTGGCAACGTAGATCTCGCGCTCACGGACCACCGCGATCACGGCGCTCATGCCGCCGCCCGCCGGCAGGTGGAGGTCGCGCCGGTGCCCCAGCCGGCGGTTGGCCGACCGGATCGCCTTCTCGAGGCAGATGGGGATGCCGGCCGATTCGTCGTAGTAGTACTCGCGCTGGACCGTCTCGAGCAGGAGGTGCGTCGCCTCTCGTGCACGCGCGGTCCCTCCTCGCACGGTCGCGATCGCGTACAGGCTCCCCTTCGATCGCGCCGTCGCGCCGATCGTGGGTACCTGGACGAGGGTTGCGTCCGGCGAGGACTCCAGCCGTTCGCCTTCCGGCACGAGGCCGAGGTTCGTGTGGAGCCGGACCGCCATGGATCGAGTCTACACGCCCCGGGGGTCGTGCCTGCCCTGGACGGCTGGCCGCACGGCGATCCGCAACTCGCGGGCCCGGACACCGTTCGGAGCCGCGGCGAGCGCCTCCAGCAGGGTGGGCGCCCGGAGCCGCAGCTCGGCGGCGACAGCACCGGACGTGGCGCTCACCAGGAGCTCGTCGCCACGGATCGCGATGAGCCGGGTCTCACCCGCGGCAGGGGGAACGCGCTCCGAGACGATCCGTTCCCAGGCCGTCATCGCGCGTGCCAGTCGCAGCTCCTCCTCGAGGCCGAGCGACGCCGCGGCAGCCGGTAGCAGGTCGCCCAGCCGGCGCATGGGGCGCCGCCGGCCGGTCATGGGCTGCCCCACGTGGCGCACTCCGTCCACCGGGTCGAGGAGGTCACGGGATCCGCTCCAGGCGGCCCGGCGCGACGCGCCAGGCGGTCGACTCGGCCACCAGGGCGGGGTCGAGGTCCTCGAGGGCCGTGGTCGTGATGAATGCCTGGGGAAGGGCCCCGATCCGCCGTACCAGGTGGGCGCGACGGTCCGGGTCGAGCTCGCTGAAGACGTCGTCGAGCAGGAGCAGGGGTGCCACGCCGTCCCGTCGGGCCAGGAGATCGAGCTCGGCCAGCTTGAGCGCGAGGATGATGCTGCGCTGCTGGCCACGCGACCCGTACGAGGCGGCGTCCCGGCCCCCGAGCGTGAACCGGATGTCGTCGCGATGAGGCCCCACCAGCGTCTGCCCGTTCCACGCCTCCTTCTCGGCGGTCTCGCGCAACCGGCGGCGCAGCGCGTCGGCGGGCGTCTCTCCGGGCTGGGCCGGCGCGTTCGTCTCGTAGCTCACCAGCAGGGGCAGCTCGCCCGGCGCGATCTCCAGGTGAGCGGCGGCCAGCGCGGGTGCGAGTGCCTCGACGACGGCCAGGCGGCCCTCCACGATCGTGCCGCCTTCCTCCACCAGGACGCGGTCCCAGTACGTCAGCTGGTCGCGGTCCGCGCTGCCATCCCGGATGAGCCGCAGCAGGCTGTTGCGCTGGCTCAGCGCCCGGCCGTAGGTGGCCAGGGCGCGCGCGTGGCCTGGCCGGAGCTGGGCGACGACCAGGTCCAGCTCGTCCCGGCGCAGCGACGGTGAACCGGAGACCAGGGCCATCGACTCCGGGGCGAACAGCACCGTCCGGAGTGCGTCGGCGAGGGCGTCGGCTCGCCGCCCCACGCCGTTCACGCGGATCCGCTTCTGGGCACGCACGCCCGGGCCAGGCGCCGCCAGCGCCACCTCCAGGCGATCCGCCGACGACGTCGCCACCTCACGGGAGACAAGCGCCTCGACCCGGCCGGCCGGCGCGCCCCAGCGGATCAGTTCCTGGTCGGTGCGCGCCCGGTGCGAGCCTCCGCGCGACAGCACCACCATGGCCTCGAGCAGGTTCGTCTTGCCCGCCGCGTTCGCTCCCACCACCACGTGGGGCCCGGGGCCGAAGGCCACCTCGAGGCGGGGATAGCTCCGGAAGTCCGTCAGCGAGAGCTCATCGACGCGCACGGCAGCGTCCCGGGACGGAGGGATCGAGCGGGAAGAGAGATCCCCGCCGCTCCCGGCGCCGTGCTACGACGCGGTCCTCACGGGCATGATGACGTGCACGTAATCCGGGTCGCCCACCGGGCGGATGACGCCGGGCGAGAGCGCGCCGTTGAACTCGAGCGCCAGCTGGGCGTCATCCACGTTCTGCAGCACCTCGGTGAGGAACCGGGCATTGAACGCGATCGTGATGCCGTCCCCCTCGACGGTGGCCTCGAGCTCCCCCTCGTTGTCGCCCACCTCTGCGTTGGCGGCGACGGCGATCGAACCCGTCCCCTCGGGAGAGACAGTCAGCTTCACCACGTTGGCCGAGGAGCTGGCGATGAGGGCCGAGAGGCGCGTGGCCTTGAGCAACTCCTCCCGGTCCACCACGGCCCGCGTGGTGTGCGAGGTGGGAAGCACCTGCTGATAGTTGGGGAACTGCCCGTCGACCAGGCGGGTGACCAGGTCGATCCCGTCGACGTGGAAGAGCACCTGGTTCCTGGCCGGCGCCAGCACCACCTCCAGCGGCTCATCCACGTCGGCGAGGATGCGGGCCAACTCGGCATAGGAGCGCGCTGGGACGACCACCGCCTTCTCCTCGACGGGGTCGAGCACCTCGATCGACTTCACCGCGATGCGGTAGTTGTCGGCTGCAGCCAGGGTCACGCGATCACCCGTGAACCGCGTGAGGACGCCGGTCAGGATCGGGCGGCTCTCGTCGCTGGCGGCCGCGAACGTGACCTCGCCCAGCGCGCCGCGCAGGACCTTCTGGGAGATGCGCGTGGTGGGCCGTTCACCGGCAGACGGGATGGCGGGGAACTCGTCCGCCTCGATCCCCTTGAGGTGTGCCCGGAACCGGCCACCGCGGATCCTCAGCCCGGTTGCCCCGTCGCCCTCCAGGTCGACCCGCTCCCCCGCCGGCAGGGAGTTGACGATGTCCGAGAAGAGGCGGGCCGGAACC